>SPJM01000290.1 GCA_006844585.1 Methylococcaceae bacterium
GATCAATTGCTATCCATGCCGGTGATTATCGCATTCACATTACTGGGTCTCCTGGCTTTAGCCCCGGTTTTGCTGAAACGTTACAAAGCCATGCAAGCCAAACCTGAAACCGATTGATTTCATGAATCACCATTCGAATTCATCATTAGATGTTAATTCCGAATCCAGCCATTCCTGGTCAATTTTTTCCGCTCCTTGCTTAAGCATTGTTTTTTCAATTGATTCCGCCCAATCTTCACGCGGTTTTAGCACAGGGGCAATAAGAAGTCCGCCCTCCACAAGCTGTAAATTAAGTTCTTTGCCCTGAAGATTAGCTTGCTCTATTAATGGTTTAGGGATTCTAATGCCTTGAGAGTTTCCAATTTTTACGAGATGCGCCATTTTTTCTTTTGGTTTTAAGGTTTCTCAAGTTTATAATGAAATATGGAGAACGAAGAGAGATCAATTTTCAGCAACCCATTTTCGGTTTTCGTACTTTGATTAAGTTGACGTAACTAACCACGATTTATATTCTAAACTAATGATAATCATATAATTACAATAAAATGAGCAACAAGACTGCTATAGAATGGACAGAACAAACATGGAACCCTACAACTGGGTGCACAAAGATTAGTCCGGGCTGCAAATACTGCTATGCTGAAATTATGGCAAATCGATTACAAGCCATGGGTGCGCCTGGTTATAACAATGGGTTTAACCTAACAATCCTCCCAGAGCGATTAATTCAACCGATTAATAGAAAAAAGCCCACCATGTATTTCGTCAATAGCATGAGTGATTTATTCCATGAGGGTATTTCTTTTGATTTTTTGGATCAAGTTTTTTCTGTTATAAAACGGACTCCCCACCACACTTACCAAATTTTAACTAAGAGACCTGAAAGAATGGCTATATATTTTTCAAAAAATGCTGTTCCGAAAAACGCATGGCTAGGCGTGAGTGTTGAAAATAAAGACTACGGTTTACCAAGAATTAATCTTCTACAAGAAATCAATGCCTCAGTGCGCTTTCTATCATGCGAACCACTCATTGAACACTTAGGAATTATCGACCTTACCGGTATTCATTGGGTTATTGTGGGTGGAGAGAGCGGTGCGAAGGCCCGACCTATGAAAGAACACTGGGTACTGTCTATAAAAAATCAATGCCGACGATCGGGCGTTCCTTTTTTCTTTAAGCAATGGGGTCTATGGGGGGCAGATGGCGTTAAGCGAAACAAAAAAGCAAACGGTCGGTCTTTAGACGGTAAAACTTGGAGCGAATACCCTAGCGGCCATGTTGTTTGAGTATAAAATCAGCTGCTTTTAGCGCCAACCCTTTTGCTTTCGGCAATTTGTTTGAAACACAAAAAAACAGCGAATAAAGCTGCGCGCCATTTAAAGGCAACGGTAAAGGTTCTGCAACATAAGGAAAACACTCATTTAATCTTAACTTTACCCATTGCTCAATATCTTGAACAGGAATTCTACTTTCATTTAATTCATTGTTTCCAAACAAATCATCCTGGGAATTCTCAATTTTTTTATAAAAGGCCGCTTCCCAGGAGTCAGTCCCAAACATCCTGTTTAAACTTTCTTTTTTATATTTCTCCAATTTTGCTTTGTCATGACTTGCTTGCCGATAAACGCCACTTAATGGGAACAAAAACCAGACATCCAGCGACTTTGTCGCCGCAATAGCCTTAAGGGTTTCCCACTCCACCTCATTCCCATAAGGGTCTAAAAAAATAACGCCACGATATTTAGATGATTTCCAACAATCCTTTAAAGCTATTGATTGAATGATTTGATTGGCGTCACCTTGTTTAATAGTAATATTGTCATCAGGATGACTGTCTTTTATCAGATTAAGCGCAATTATCTTTTTGGGGTCATTCTCAACAAACAAATAACGATCAAATTTCCGAGTTATCCCCAAGGCTATTTTTGCTGACCCCTCATAACGTATTTCTGTTTTATCTGTATTAAACATCGGGCTAGCCGGAATCTCCTCAATCCTGGAGCCAGTACCGGCAAAAGCATCAATATAAAGCAGCTCAAAAGGCTTGTGTTTTAACGCCTGAGTATAAAAATCTAGATATTTTTTTAAAACACTTAATTTAATTTCCGTCCAAGGTCCACCAAAACGGTGTTCAATAGATTCACTCATATGCGTTTTTTGTTAGATTGATAAATAAATTGCAAAGATTCCACATTATGTTTTATTACACTGTAAATCTACCGGAAAATTAATGAAGGAAAGTGAAAATAAATGCGCAACAAACAATCAAGCTATAATCTCCTATATCTGAGAGTAACTTTTGTCTAATCCACCTCCCAACTTAATAAAATCATCCCTTTCCTTGCAACCTATTTCACTCTATTAAGCAACAACTAACTTATCCGGCCAAACAATAATCCCTGATTGAACGCTGAGAGTCAGCAGGTAAACGAAATTGCCGACATAGTGTAGTCACAACACCCTTTGAAGCCTCCGCATCGAAATTTTAATCTAAAAAAAATATTAACATCGATGAATATCCTTTATTTTTTGGCTCTAAAGCATCTCAGGTTATAATATAACTAACAGAGAACAAAAGGAGATCATCAATTATTTCTTCAATCCCCGATGCAAATAAGCTGTTGTAATTTAATGGGTAGCTATTCATTAGTTCAAATTATAGATACTTAAAACCTACTTACAACTTTGTTTACCGTCAAAATATAATTAACAAATTGATAACAATTTAACTCATCAACAAATGTCCCTGCAAGATTTTCACCCCGCTCTGCAAAGCTGGTTTAACAAAACATTTAAGCAAGCCACCGAAGTGCAAACCTTATCTTGGCGGGCAACCCATCAGAATCGCCATACTTTACTAGCAGCGCCGACCGGATCGGGGAAAACGTTGGCGGCGTTTTTGACGGCCATTAACCGCTTACTGCTAAAAGCGGTGGAAGGGACGCTTAAGCAGCAAACCGAGGTGTTGTATATTTCGCCGCTGAAAGCATTGTCCAATGACATACAGATCAATTTGCAGCAGCCTATTTTCGGCATTCGTAAAGAGCTGCTGGAATGGGGCTTGCCGGATGCAGACATTAGCGCCTGGGTGCGCACCGGCGATACCCCGCAGGCGGAGCGGCAAAAAGCCAAGCGTACGCCGCCGCATATTCTGGTGACGACGCCGGAGTCGATTTATATTTTGCTGACCTCCGATTCCGGACGCAAAATGTTAAGCACCGTGCATACCGTCATTGTTGATGAAATTCACGCCTTGGCCGGTAATAAACGCGGTTCGCATTTAACACTTTCCTTACAACGCTTGCAAGCCTTGACGCAAGGCCACAATCCTGGGCAAACGCTGCAACGCATCGGCCTCTCAGCCACCCAAAAGCCGATTGAAAACATGGCGCATTTTCTATTGGGCGATAGCGATGAATCATGCGAGATCATCGACACCGGTCATCAACGCTATCTGGATTTAGCGCTGGAGTTGCCGGAATCGCCGTTAACGGCGATTATGTCTAATGAAGTATGGCGGGAAGTGTATGACCGCATTGAACAACTTTGCCAAGAACACACAACCGTGCTGGTGTTTGTCAATACTCGGCGGATGGCGGAACGGGTAGCGCGTTTTCTGGGCGAACGTTTGGGTACTGAACAAGTGATGGCGCATCACGGCAGCATGGCCAAGGAAAACCGCTTGCTGGCCGAACAGAAACTTAAACAAGGCGAATTAAACTGCTTAGTGGCGACGGCTTCATTGGAACTGGGCATTGATATCGGCGATATTGATTTAGTTTGCCAATTGGGTTCGCCCGGCTCTATCGCAGCCTTCTTGCAACGGGTCGGACGTTCAGGCCATAGCGTAGACGGTACGCCGAAAGGACGCATTTTTCCCTTATCCCTGGATGAATTAGTGGAAACCACCGCCCTGCTTGATGCCGCTAGGCAAGGGCAATTGGATAAAATCATCATTCCGGAACACCCGCTGGATGTACTGGCGCAACAGATTGTCGCTGAAGTCAGCCAGCAAGAATGGGGCGTTGACGATTTATATCACTGCTTCCGACAAGCCTGGCCTTATCATAAGCTTGATAGCAAAACTTTCGATAATGTGGTTAAAATGTTGGCTGATGGTTTTTCCACCCGCCGCGGTCGGCGCGCGGCTTATCTGCATTTGGATGCGGTCAATCGTCGCCTGCGTCCACGCAAAAGCGCCCGCTTGATTGCCTTAACCAATGGCGGCGCAATACCCGATCAGTTTGATTGCGATGTGGTGTTAGTTCCGGATGGATTCCGCATCGGCAGCGTCGGCGAGGATTTTGCGTTTGAAAGCATTCCAGGCGATATTTTCCAATTGGGCAATAATTCCTATCGAACCCTCAAATCGGAAACCGGCAAGCTGTATGTTGAAGACGCCAACGGCTTGCCGCCGAATATTCCTTTCTGGATAGGCGAAGCCCCGGCGCGCAGCAATGAACTATCCGCAGCGGTTTCCGAGCTGCGCACAGCCGTTAACCGACATTTATCAAACGGTGAACGACAAACACAATCGCGGCTAATGGAGCATTATGCCCTCAGCGCATCGGCCGCCGAGCAATTGAGCCATTATCTGGCCGCCGCTAAAGCCGCCTTAGGCCAATTACCCACCCAAAACAATATCGTGTTCGAGCGCTTTTTTGATGAGGTGGGCGATATGCATTTCATTGTGCATTCCTGCTACGGTTCGCGCATTAATAAAGCCTGGGGCTTATCGCTGCGCAAACGGTTTTGCCGTAAATTCAATTTTGAATTACAGGCGTCAGCGCTGGAAGACAGCATTGTTTTATCCTTATCCTCCAGCCATAGTTTCCCGCTGGACGAAGTGAAACATTACCTACACAGCAACAGCGTGCGCGAGGTATTGATTCAGGCCTTATTGGCCGTGCCGATGTTTCCCTTACGCTGGCGCTGGAACGCTACCATTGCCCTGGCGGTGTTAAGACATCGCTTCGGCAAGCGTTCGCCGCCGTATTTTCAACGTTCCGATGCGGAAGATTTAGTGGCGATTTTATTTCCCGACCAAATCGCCTGTGGTGAAAATGTTGCCGGTGATCGCGAAGTGCCGGATCATCCTTTGGTGAATCAAACGATTGCTGATTGCCTTCAGGAAGCAATGGATATAGAGGGTTTGGTCGCTTTATTAAAACGCATTGAAACGGGTGAAGTGAAGATCAGTTATTGCGATTTAACCGCTCCTTCGCCGCTTTCTCAGGCTATTATCAACGCTAAACCTTATGCCTTTTTAGATGACGGCGCCGCAGAAGAACGCCGCACCCTGGCGATTAAATCCGGCGCTTTTCAACAAGCTTTGGATGCCGCGGCATTACGCCAACTGGATATCGCCGCCATTGAAAAAGTGCGCGGCGAAGCCTGGCCGCTGATACGCGATGCCGATGAGCTGCATGATGCATTGATGATTTTAGGGTTTTTAACAGAAGCGGAATTGAAGACCGTTGCCCCGGCATTTTTTCAACAACTCACCGAACAATCCCGCGCCGCGCGTTTGCAACTGGATGAAAGCCGATGCATTAGTGTCGCCGCTGAACGTCTGCTTGAGTTTTTAACCCTGTTTCCCGATTGTCTGATTGAACCGGATCTTTCCCCTATCCAATCACAGACTGAACCCAAGCTTTCAGAACAAGATGCCTTGACCGAAATCATCCGCAGCCGTTTGGAAGGCTTAGGCCCCGTCACGGTGAATCGTTTGGCGGCTCCCTTGCCGATTGCGGAACAAGCCGTTGAAACAGCCCTGTTAGCCTTGCAAACAGAAGGTTTTGCCATCCAAGGTTCGTTTACCGGCGCACAAACTGAATGGTGTGAAAGACGTTTATTAGCGCGGATACACCGCTATACCTTGAACCGCTTACGCAGCGAAATCGAGCCGGTTTCCATTAGCGTATTCATGCGTTTTCTATTCGATTGGCAACGCCTGAGCGATAAGGCGCAAGGCCCGGAAGCCTTGGCCGACGCTTTACAGCAATTAGCCGGTTACCCGATTCCGGCTCAGCTTTGGCAAAGCGAAATTCTACCCGCCAGAATTCAGCATTACACAGACAACTTATTGGAAAGCCTGACCTTGACCGGTCGATTCATCTGGTTGCGTTTATCAGTCAGTCGGAATACGGATAAACCCAAAAACAGCCCGGTGCGCAACACCCCGATCAGTTTTGTCGAACGCCAGGATTTACCAATCTGGCAAAACTTGGCGGCCAACCCGGCAACCCAAACCTTAAGCGCCAACGGGCAAAAAGTGGCGCAATTATTGGCGCAAAAAGGCGCTTTATTTTTTGTCGATATTGTTCAAGAAACCGGTCTGTTAAAAACCCAGATAGAAGAGATACTGGGCGAACTGGTTAATGCAGGATTATTAACCGCCGATAGTTATGCCGGTTTGCAGGCCTTAACCTTACCCGCCGTTCAGAAAAACCGCATTGCCAAGCGCAGACCGGGACGAGCCTCCACTTCCTTGTTTGATAGAGCGGGGCGCTGGAGCTATCTGAAACCGGCATCCGCAACCATCGACGAACAGGGGCTGAGCTTTATCGCCGGTCAATTATTGCAGCGTTATGGCATCGTTTTTAAACGCATTCTGGAAAGAGAATCTAATCTGCCGCCGTGGCGGGATTTACTGAAAGTATATTGGCGCATGGAAGCACGCGGTGAAATACGCGGCGGACGTTTTGTGGAAAGCATCAGCGGCGAGCAATTCGCCTTGCCGGAAGCCTTGGCCGTTTTGCAAAAAGTCCGCAAGCAAGCAGCGGATGAGGAAATCATTGTCATTGCTTCCGCCGATCCGTTGAATTTAACCGGTATTTTGATTCCCGGCGATAAAGTACCGGTTTCTTCGCAACATCGCATCGCTTTTGTCGGCGGCATACCCGTTGCTGTAAAGCATAAAGATGAGGTACGCTTTCTAAAGGAAGCGGAGCCGCACAGGCAACAGCAAATACGTCACCGCCTTATTCGAGCATTTTAGGCGCTTCGCTTTGAGTCAGGCGCACTGCCTCGGTTTCCTTCAAGGCGCTTTGCATCAACTGTCCGGCCAAAATGGCCAAAACACAATAGGTGGCGAAATAATAAAACCCGCTTTGTAATTGCGCCGTCATCTGTACCGTATTGATTGCATGTTCATTGGCGTTTACCGCAAAAAAAGCCACCAATATCGCCATCATAAACACATCCGACATAGACCATTTACTTAATACAGCGCTGATACTGATAGAGATATGTCTAAGTTTTTCATGGGCGGCAAACAAGGCAATGAGATTCAAAAAAATCTTGATGACAGGAATCACGATACCGAACAAACCGATCAATATCGCCACGCCCTGATGCCCGCTTTCCATCAAATGTTGCATGGCGCCTAATAAACTGCGAGTAGAATGAAAAACAGTCTC
>SPJM01000291.1 GCA_006844585.1 Methylococcaceae bacterium
GTTCTTTAAATGATAAACCAGCAAAGTGCTGTCGGAAACGCCGTATTCGGATTCTCCCGCCAACACTTGTTCGACAAAATCCTTTTTAAAATCAATCTCTTTTAAACTGACTGCCAACCCGGCTTGTTTGAAAAACCCTTTTTCAATCGCCGCATAATACCCGGCAAACTGGAAGCCGTGTTTCCATTTTAATTGGATGCTGATTTTTTCCTGATCCGCACCGGCAGGTAACCACAGCAATGTCAGCATAATACTTAAAATTATCTGCTTAACCGTTAAACGCTGGGTAAACATCAGTCAAACGCTATTGATGATTCGTGAACAGATTTATGTTAATTGCGCAATAGCCTTGAATTCATCCAGATGATCGACAAAAATATCAACCAACTCAGGGTCGAATTGCGTCGCTCTATGATCGACAATATATTGAGCGGCATCATTGATATGCCAGGCGGGTTTGTAACAACGCGAATGGGTCAGCGCATCAAATACATCCGCCAGAGCCACAATCCGTCCATAAATATGAATATTGCCGCCTTTCAGTTGTTGCGGATAACCTTTTCCATTCCATTTTTCATGGTGTTCATGGGCGATAATCGCCGCTGCTTTAATGAATTTGCGTTCGGATCGACATAACATGTTGTAAGCGTTTGTGGTATGCAGCTTCATTTTGTTAAATTCATCTTCGCTGTAACGACCATGCTTGTGTAAAATTTCTGTCGGAACCGTCATTTTACCGATATCGTGCATAGGCGAGGCGTAACGAATGATTTCCACATCCTCATCATGCAGACTGGGATGGTAGTGAGCCAATAAAGCGGATGTTTCGGATATTCTTCTAACATGCTTACCGGTCTCGTCTGAAGTAAACTCCATCAATTCGGTCAGTAAAAAAATCATTTCCTTTTGATTGTCTTCCAATTCGGTCAACAATCTGACTTGTTCATATTCAACCTTGTTTTTTAAATAGATATTATTGTGCTGCAATAGTTTTCGGGCTTGGTAAAGCTGCACATGCGTTTGCACCCGCGCCAATAACTCCGCAGAACTGAAAGGCTTGGCGATATAGTCGACAGCGCCTAAAGCAAAACCCTTGCTGATAGAATCAACATCGACTTTGGCGGTTAAAAATATAACTGGAATATCGTGGATTCTGGGATTTTCTTTGATTCTCTTACACACTTCAAAACCATCTATGCCGGGCATCATTATATCCAACAGTATTAAATCGAAGTGTTTATTCGGGTCTTCCAGCAGAGACAGGGCTTCATTGCCTTGGGTGGCAAACGAAAAATTGTATGAGTCTTCACGGAGAATATTCATCGCTACCTGAATATTATCAACTAAGTCATCAATGATGAGGATATGCGCAGTGTAATCCATGCTTGCGAAGAGATAGTGGAAAGTAAGAGTATCCGCTAATTACACAATTGCTGTCAATAAATTCTTAGAAGAATCAAGGTTTTTTATTTAAATCAGGCAGTTCAATTTCTTGAGTGACATTCCAATCGGAAAATGGAAACGGCAGGCGGTCAACATTAAAGGTCAGAAACATCAAAATATGATATAGATAGGCGGACAGGGTGGCGCCGAAAGATAGAATATTTCGATTAGGCTGCCCTGTTAATAATGCAGAGGCCACTTGTAACAATATGACCGCCCATAATAAAATTCTCACCAGACCAACCACAACGGCAAACACCAACATAAAGAAAATCCGCTGCCAGGTGCTGATTTTTTTCAGATTTTCATTAATATCTTCAGCCATGCTTAGCCTCGGTTCATAATATCGCGCAAGTCTAACGAAGCTGCATTGGCGCGAGCGATATAGTTAGCCATCGCCAATGAATAATTGGCGGTCATGCCAAAACCATTACCATTCAAAATCATCGGACTTAAAGTTGGCGTCAACGCGTTTTCCAAAGAATGGATAATAATATCCACGGTATTCATGGCTCTTTTATCCAACAAAATATCGGCGAAATCATGTTTCACCGCAATCAAAATATGCATTAACGCCCAGCAAGCGCCGCGCGCTTCATAGAACACATCGTCAATTTCCATCCAAGGCGTTTGACCCAGCGTCGGCTTGTTCAAATTAACCGGATCAGTCGGAGCGCCATGAGCGGCGCCGGCAAAGCGGTCGGTACTGGCGGATAATCGAGTAGATAAGCCACCCAAACGCTTAATAACAATTTCTATATATTGCCATAAATTATCCGCACGAGAATAAAACTGCGCCGGTTTTTGGGCGTCCGGATCCTGCAAGCGCGACATATAACGGTGTAAAGCTTCAATCCCTTTCAAATATTCAGATTCCGTAGAAGGCAAAGCCCAGGAATTTCTTTCATAGTAAAAATACGGTTCAGCTTTCGCCAAGTCCGCATCTTCCGCCGATTGCGACTGATCCCGTGAGAAGTGGTTACGCAAAGCGGTAGAACCATCGCGCAACATGATCAATGCGCCATGTTCCCAATTTTTGATATTATCAATCAAAATACCCGGCGGAGCGACATCATTAGAAATATAACCGCCCGGCTTATACATGAGTACTTCCGCAATATGCGCCAGAGTATTGGTATATACAAAACCAACCGGCATCGAATCAAACCCTGAAGATTCTTTTCGAGCCACCGCCTCTTCCATAACATTGAAATCTTCCGGTTCAGCACCCCACCATTGCGCCAGAATAACCAAAATAAGCAGAGCGATTCCCGAAATAACACCGAAGGCCCATAAAATTCCTTTCGACTTTGCATCTTCCTGCATTGATGAACTGTCTGACATTGTTTTTTAACCTGCTTAGCGTTGGGTAATAAAATGGGTTGAGCACAAAAGAAAAATAGCAATTATAGTATCATGTTTTAGGACTGAGGATGAAATAAAACCCGAAACTAGCGTAGGATTTTTGTTCAGGTTCAAGGCGTGGAAATAGGCGCATAGCAAGCTATGTAACTATTTTCACAACGCAGAAACTGGGCAAAAAGACAAGCTAGTTTCGGGTTTTATAAAATTCTCAGTCCTTAGGAAAAAAAATGAAACTTAGCGCGACTATTCTATTTCTTTTTCGCTCTAGGGTGGGATTTATCGTAGATGTCAGCCAAATGCTGAAAATCCAAATGGGTATAAATCTGCGTGGTGCTGATATTGCTGTGTCCCAACAGCTCTTGAACCGCCCTGATATCCTGGCTGGACTCCAACAAATGACCGGCGAAAGAATGCCTCAACATATGCGGATGCACATGCTCGCTCACCCCTTGCTTTTGGCACCATTTATCCATTCTCAATTGAATGCTGCGTTGAGAGAGTCTTTTTCCTTGACGTGATAAAAAGACCGCTTGCGTTGCAACCGAGCGGCGATGCTGCAACCAATTTTTCAGCGCTTGTACAGCTTTACCGCCTAACGGCGCCATACGCTGTTTTCCGCCTTTACCGGCTCGCACCCTCACCTCTTTAGCGGACAAATCTATATCACCCAAATCCAACGCAGCCAATTCGAACAAACGCAAACCTGTTGAATAAAACACTTCAAACATAGCCAGGTCTCTTATTTCCAAAACCGAATCGGGAGCGGCATCCAACATTCCGCAAACTTGATCAACATCCAAAGTTTTCGGCAGTCTTCGCGCTTTTTTTGGCGCTTTCAAGTCTTTCGCCGGGTTTTCCTGATAATCAAAGCGTTTTTGCATAAACCGATAAAAGCTGCGAAACACCGACAACTCTTTCTGCAAAGACTGCGGGCTGATACCCTGTTGATGCCGGTCGCCGATATAAGTTCGCAGCCGAGCGCCGTCCAGAGCATCCCATGAACTGATCTGCCGTTCCTTGCAAAAGGCCGCCAAGCGTAGCAAATCGCGTTGATAATTTATGTAAGTATGCTCTGAAGCATGTTTTTCCGCTTGTAAGTATTGCATAAAAGCGGTGATGGCATACTCAAGCGTATCGTTCATTTTTATGACAATAAGGCGATCAATCGGGTGCCGACTATCTCACTGATTTGAGTCAGAAACAAATGCCCCATACTGTAGTGGAAACGATTTTCATCTCGGCTGCCGATCGCTAGAATGCCTTCAATTTGGGTGAAGGCCATTGGAATAATGGCGCAAGATTTGACTTCGCCCACCGAACCGGGAAACAAAAACTGCGCCTGCGGTAAGGACAAATGTCCGCAATGAGGCGTATTGCCCGCCAACTCACGCGAAAAATGCAATAACACCGGATCATCCGGTGCAACAAAAACATGATTAATCGCAGAGTCAGGATTATCCTTAATGATCTTTAGCGAAACAAAATCAGTCAAAAAACACTCGGATAACACCTGATTAAGATTATCCAAAATATCATCTAATGTTCTTGCTTCCAACATCGCCAACGTTAATTCATGCATCCGGTTTAGCGAAGTATCGTTCTCCCGCGCGATTTCAATCAACGCTTCCAGTTGATTTTCCAATTCCCGGTGCTTATTCCTAAAAAGCTCCAGTTGCTTGGAAATCAATGAAACCGCCTCACCGCTGGGATGCGGAATGCTCAATTCTTCCAATAAGCTCAAATGGTCATGAAAAAATTCCGGATTGGATTGTAAATAGCGCTCAACTTGCTCGACGGTCGGCAACGGCAATTTATCATTCATAATGTAATCTGTCCTTCAAAAACGCTGACCGCAGGCCCGGTCATCATCACCGGCTGACCTCTGCCCGACCAGTTAATCAGCAGATCTCCGCCCGGCAAGCTCACTGCAACCGAATCATCCAATAATTGTTGCTCAATCCCCGCCACCACAGCGGCGCAGGCTCCGCTGCCGCAGGCTAAGGTTTCCTGAGCCCCTCGTTCATAAACGCGTAAATTAATCTGTTTTCGATTCACGACTTGCATAAAACCGATATTGGCCCGTTGCGGAAAAAACGGGTGACTTTCCAATACCGAACCCATTGCTTCAACCGGCGCGGACTGCACATCATCCACTTGAATCACCGCATGCGGATTACCCATCGACAAGGCTGCAAATGCTATATCCTCGCCATCAATATTTAAACAATAGCGCAACGCTTCACTTTCCGCCAATATCGGAACATGTTCGGGCCGCAGATGCGGCGTTCCCATATTGACCGTCACCAAACCGTCGGCGGTTAAATGCAACACCAACTGTCCCGCGTCGGTATCAACAATGATTTCATCTTTATCGATCATTTGCTTATCGCGCACAAATCGCGCGAAACAGCGCGCGCCGTTGCCGCATTGCGCCACTTCTCCACCGTCGGCATTGAAAATACGGTATTTAAAGTCGGCATTTTCAGAAACCGGCCGCTCAACCAGCAACAACTGATCGCAGCCGATTCCGAAATAACGATTTGCAATAAAGCGAATTTGTTCGGCGGATAAGGCAATCTGTTGATTGATCGCATCAATCACCACAAAGTCATTACCCAGTCCGTGCATTTTGGTAAAATTAATCATTGACTTCAAGGCAACACGCTTTCCCCGCGCCAGAGATCGGCGATGGCTTCACGTTCCCGGACCAGGTGAACTTGATCGCCATCCACCATCAGCTCAGCCGCTTTAGGCCGCGAATTGTAATTGGAGCTCATCGTAAAACCGTAAGCGCCGGAAGACCGCACCGCCAGCAAATCCCCCGCCGCCAGCATTAAGGCGCGCTGCTTGCCTAAAAAATCGCCGGTTTCACAGACCGGGCCGACAATATCCCAAACCTTCGACTCGCGTTGTAAACTTTGATCAACAGCCGCAATCTCTTGCCAAGCGCTATAGAGAGCAGGCCTCAGCAAATCATTCATCGCCGCGTCAACAATAGCAAAATTCTTTTCCTCAGTGGGCTTAAGATACTCGACTCGGGTGACTAAAATACCCGCGTTTCCAGCGATAGCGCGCCCCGGCTCCAATAAAATTTCGTAATCCAGATCCCCTAATTTTTCCAATATTAGGGTGACATACTCTTCCGGCAGCGGCGGCTTTTCATCCTGATAACGAATCCCCAGCCCGCCGCCTAAGTCCAGATGATGTAACTCGATATTTTCCGCTTGTAGCTGAGCGGCTAAGGACATTACTCGCTCTAGTGCGTCAATAAACGGCCCGGTTTCGGTTAACTGTGAGCCTATATGGCAATCAATGCCGACCATTTCAATATTAGCCATGGCCGCCGCTCTTCGAAACTCCTGCAAAGCCTGTTCAATGCCGATGCCGAATTTATTTTCTTTCAATCCGGTGGAAATATAAGGATGGGTATTAGCGTCAACATCCGGGTTAACTCTAAATGAAACCGGCGCAACCAAACCTAATTGCCGGGCATGCTCATTGATTCTGTCTAATTCACCGTGAACTTCAATATTGAAACAACGTATTCCGGCCTTCAAAGCCGCGATAATTTCATCATCTCTTTTCCCGACCCCGGAAAAAACGATTTTATCAGCGACTCCGCCCGCCGCCAACACTCTTTCCATCTCACCGATAGAAACGATATCAAACCCCGAACCTAATTTAGCCAAAACATTTAATACCGCTAAATTGGAATTCGCTTTTACCGCATAACAAATCAAATGCGGGTGCTGACCAAAGGCTTGATCAAAAGCCCGCCAATGTCGCTCAAGCGTCGCTTTCGAATAGATATAACAAGGCGAACCGTATTGTTCGACAATCTCTTTGACCGCAACTTGTTCGGCAAACAATTGATCCTCATGATAATTAAAATAATCCATTTATTCAGACTCCTCCGGCACATGGATAGGGGGTTGTTCATGCGGCAAATACAGTGGGCCTGTTTGCCCGCAAGCTTGTAAAATCAGCACAGAAACGATAACCATGCTGAGTTTAGGCCATAAAGTGACCGCCAAACATTTTTTTAGAAAGTGATGATGGTTGTATGTATTGTTCATATCGATTCACTGTAAATCACCGACGGCAACCAAGTCGCCAATTGCGGATAATAGGCGAGAATCGCCAACATAATTAATTGAATGGCGATAAACGGCATCACCCCTTTATAGATTTGACCGCTGCTGATTTCCGGCGGCGCCACGCCGCGCAAATAAAAAAGAGCAAAACCGAACGGCGGGGTTAAAAAAGAGGTTTGCAGATTAATCGCGATCATGATGCCCAGCCAAACCGGGTCCAAGCCCATCGCCAATAGCACCGGCCCGACTATCGGCACAATCACAAAGGTAATTTCGATAAAATCCAACACAAAACCGAGCAAAAACATCACCAGCATCACACTGAACATGGTGCCGAATTTTCCGCCCGGCAGTTCAGACAATACATCCACGATCAACTCTTCGCCTTCAAACCCCCGAAAAACCAGGGAAAACAAGGCGGCGCCGATTAAAATCATAAACACCATGCTGCTTACCCGCGTAGTGCTCCGCATAATTTCACGCAATTTTTCAAAATCCAGCGCTTTTTTAAACAGGGCTATAACCAT
>SPJM01000292.1 GCA_006844585.1 Methylococcaceae bacterium
TCTATCAAATTCGTAATAACCGCCAATATCTCTTTTTCAGATTGGGCTTTCTCTAACCGAAATATTGCCGCTACCAAGTTTTTTAACGGCGCTAGCGTTTTTGTATCGTAGGCGCCTTCATCCAGTAAAGCAGGCTAATCAATATTTAACAATTTCAACAATTGTTCTTTTAAAGTGATATAGGGCATTAAATCTTCGCTACCACTCAACTGAATCTTTTGCCTGAGCTGTTGATATTGAGTCAATGCCTCTTTACCTTGCGGACTGCTGAAACAATCGTCCGATTGACGATTCAGTGCGGTCATTTCTCGAATAAATTTGACCACAGCCCATTTGATGTCATTTTCTAAAGATAAAGCCACTTTTTGTTCCCAATAATCCGTCGGCGTCAGATTCCGAAAAAAAACGTAAACAACATCCAAGCCCAACAAATTATTTATTTCATACCATCGAGATAATAAACCGGAAAAATCCATATTTTCCGGTAAAGCCCTACTTATCAAGTAGGGAAAATCACTCATATTATCTATAAAACAAATTTGTTCAGCCAAAGACTGGGTAAAACCGTCTTGTTGATAAGCGACTATGCGATTTTGGTTATTCTCATCACTTTTCAACTGCTGTTGGAAAAAAAACCGATAATCCTGTAAACAGGATTGGTAATAATTAATATTTTGAAAATCTAGCGTTTGCTGATTGAGCATCGACCAACGACAGAATCTTAATAAAATGGCTTCAATGTTCAATAAAGCCTGATATTGCTGGTCGGCGTTGATTTTTCCATCCGAATCATAAATCAGCTCTCTTAATGAATCGGCGTTAATTATCTGATCAAACAAAAAATAGGATAAACAATTCTCAATGAGTTTGTTTTTATCGTCCAAACTCAAAGATAAAAATAAGCAACCGGCTTGATTAATGATTTTATTGCTCAAACAAGTGGCCTTTATTTGTCTGGCTAAAGGATGCGACAACACATCATCACTAAAGCTTTGTGAAACTTGCGAAGGGAAATAATCCAGCAAAAAACCATTAAACTCGGCTTGTTTAATCAAATCAGTCTGTTCCAGCAATTGTTCAGTTAAAAACATTTTAGCTGCCGCCATTAAACTCGCTAATTCGGGGCGCGTCAGGCCAAAACCGGATCGTGATTCCCATTGCTTTTCTGATGGAAAAGACTCTTTAATGCGATCCAAATAACGGAAAATTTCCAATTGATCGGCCACTTGCATAAAATCCGTAGCATACGCTTCACATCGTAATTGCTCCAACGACAGACACAATGTCTGTTGGTAATTATTCCGCAAAACCGAATTCACCACTGAACCAGTCAAGCCTGCAAAAAATTCCGTATAACCAGCAATCTTCTGCTGCCGAAAAAGCCGCATTAACAAGATCTTTAAATTGACCTCATGATCGGAAATATCGACGCCGGCCGAATTATCCACCGCATCAGTATTGATCCTGCCGCCCTTCAAACTGTATTCAACCCGCGCTTTTCGGGTAAATCCCAAATTGGCGCCCTCGCCGACCACAGCCGCTTGAATTTCCCCGGCATCCACCCGAACCGCATCGTTATCCCTGTCGCCGACATCGGCGTGAGATTCATCCGCCGCTTTCACATAAGCGCCTACCCCGCCTAACCATAATAATTCCACCGGCGCTTTTAATAAGCATTGCATCAGGCTTTCGCCATCCAAACTGTTGTGGCGTATACCCAGCCACTTTTTAACTTCCGGCGTTATCGCAATCGCTTTGGCGTCACGTCTATACACGCCGCCGCCTGCTGAAATAAGTCCTCGATCATAATCGTCCCAAGTGGATCTCGGTAACTCGAATAAGCGTTTGCGCTCCTTAAATGACGCCTGTAAATCAACCGGCTGAGGATCAATGAATATATGCTGACCGCTGAATGCCGCTAATAATTGTGTATAAGGCGAAAGCAACATGCCGTTGCCGAACACATCGCCGTCCATACTGCCGATGCCGACTACCGTAAAAGGTTGTCGTTGAATATCTTTGCCTATTTCTCTAAAGTGACGTTTAACGCTTTCCCAAGCTCCGCGCGCGGTAATGCCCAATTTTTTATGGTTATAACCATGAGAACCGCCGCTGGCGAAAGCATCGGCCAACCAAAATTGATATTGCGCCGCTACAGTATTAGCCAGATCCGAAAATTGCGCCGTTCCTTTATCGGCCGCGACCACTAAATAAGGATCGGTATCATCATAACTAATGATGCCCGGCAACGTTACAACCTGATCATCAACATAGTTATCCGTTAAATCTAATAATCCTTGTATAAAAATTTGATAAGCCTGCTGACCGGCTTCACGAAAACATTCATCGACACAATCTTTTTTGACTATAAACCCGCCTTTAGCGCCTTTGGGGATAATCAATACATTTTTACTCATCTGGGTTTGCATCAAACCTAAAATTTCAGTCCTGAAATCATCAATCCGATCCGACCAACGTATGCCGCCTCTGGAAACCTTGCCGCCGCGTAAATGTATGCCCTCCATTTCCACGCTGTGAACATAGATTTCATTCTGCGGTCTAGCGCCGGGCATATCAATCACGCCCAAGCTGTTTATTTTGATAGAGATGAAAAAATCTTCCAAACCCTGCCTAACATAGAAATTGCTGCGCACAGTCGCATCAATCAGATTAAATAAAGTGCGCAAAATCCGATCATGATTGATTTCAGGAACTGACTCAATTGCTTCCAACAACTGCAAACGCAAAGGAAAAAGCGCATTTTCCTCTCTTTGCAGATTATCGCTCCACTCGGTTTCAGGGTTGAAGCGAGCGTCGAAATAACGGAATAAACTGAAGGCGACATGCGGATTACTGTTTAAAGTGTGATGAAAACTATCGCGGGTGGTTTTATAGCCCAACTGCAACAAATAATTTCTATAAGCTCTCAACACATCAATTTGTTGCCAGGTTAAGCCGGTTAAAACCAATAAGCCGTTCAATTCATCATTTTCCACCTTGCCATTCAAAACTGCTCGAATCAGCGCCAACAAGTTTTCAGACAGCTCACGGAAAGATGTACACTGCTGACAAACTGAGCAAATCGTGAAACTCTTAATATAAATTTGCTGCTGATTAATCGTTAAAGGAAATTGAACTTGGTCAATCACCCGAATATTCAGGTTTTGCAAAACCGGAAAAAATTCATCTAAATAGCGCGCTTCAAAACCGTAGAAATGTAAGCGATAGTCCGATTGACCGCTTCCTGGACTCAATAAACCCACTTGCGATTGTTGGGTTTGCAAGGTTTTTTCTATGGCGAAAATATCACTGACTGCATAACGGGGCGGCATCAAACTTTGATAATCAGCTGAAAATGCACCCAAATATTTTTCGCAAATTTCAGTACACAGCTGCCGATGAAAACTACGTCTTATCATTTTCCGCAATCGGTTCGACCAGGTCATGGGCATCGGTTTATTTTCATTGTTCGGCGGCATATTTTAAACCTGATTAAACCAGTAATTTCTTGATTTCCAGCATATTACAACCTTCCAAATTTTTATAAATCACCGAATCCATCAGCGTCCTGATAAAAAACAAACCCATGCCGTTTTCTTTGAGCTGATTGAACTCCGGATCAGGCACTGTTTCCAAATCAAAGCCTTGACCATGATCATAAACCCGAATCACTAATTCCTTTTCATGAATATCAATGTTGACCCTAACGGTATCTTTAGGGTCCTCAGAATTGGCGTGTTTGATGGCGTTGGTAGTTGCTTCGGTAAGCACTAAATTCAAATGATAAGCCAACGCCTCCCGATCCCCTGAAAAATCCTCCAGATCTTTGGCGATATGCTCGCCTATGCTGCCGATCAGATGTAAATACTTGGTCTTGGTCGGGATAATCACATCGACTTGGAAATTGGCCGTATTGTTCATATCGCCTACCTCTTAATCGTCCTGAAAAAAACAGTCTTGTACATCCGCATGGAATTCAAAAATCCGATTGAGCCGGGTCAGTTCAAACATTGACAACACTTGTTGCTGCACATTGGCTAAGGCTAATTTCCCGGACTTCGCTTCGGCATGTTTAAAACCGGACAACAAAGCGCCCAAACCGGAGCTGTCAACAAACCTCACCGTTTCCATCTGCACCACAATATCCGATTCTCCCTGTTCTATCATCGTCAATAGATGATCTTTCAAATCCGCCGAATTATGCGCATCAATTCGCTCTTCCTTCACATACAGCACCTGAATGCCGTTGATCTTCTCTTGGGTCACATTCATATTGTTATGATTATTGCGGAGGATGATTGATAAAAAATTTGAAATTTTCTCACTATTGTTCACTCTACATAGCTAAAGCAACTCGGAGTTAAAACTAATGCGCCAAACTGCAAGAGTCGTTATTCATTTTGACCGTTAATCGACGACTTAATTTCATCTAAATTTCAGCATCACCGGTACTTATGAATAGCGCTGAAAATAAATTCAACAACATCAACCCCGGCATCATGCGGCAAGCGCTGGAACAAAGCGCCAGCGCCATCATTATCACCGATGCGGCAGGCGCGATTATTTTCGTCAATCCCAAATTTACCGAATTGACCGGTTACGCCATGGAAGAACTCATTGGCTCTAATCCTAAAATACTTAAATCCGGCAGCACTTCCGTACAACAATATACCCAGATGTGGCAAAGCCTGCTGAAGCAAGGTTTCTGGCAAGGCGAATTTCAAAATATTAAGAAAAACGGCGATATTTATTGGGCGCATGAATGCATTAGCGTAGTCAAAAACGCGTTTGGCGAAATCACCAATTTTATTGCGGTAGAAGATGATATCACTCAACGCAAACAAGTAGAACAAGCCTTGACTGAGAGCGAACAACGTTTTCGGCAAATGGCGGAAATGACCGGCGAATGGCTCTGGGAACAAGATCCTGATGGCTACTATATTTACAGCAGTATTGCGCTAAAAACCATTCTGGGAATAGAACCGGAACAAGTCATCGGTAAACATTACAGCAACTTGTTAATACCCGAAGATAAAACCTCGGCGCTCAACAACGCATCGGAACAAGGCCCTTTTTACGCTTTATGTAATCACTATCGACATAAAGACGGTCGTCAAATCATTACCGAATCGACGGGCTTACCCATTCTCAATGAACAGGGAGAACTAATCAAATGGCGCGGCGTGGATCGCGACATTACTGTACAAAAACATTTTCAGGATGCCCTGATCGACAGTGAAAAACGCACTCGCCTGATCATTGAAAGCGCCTTAAACGCCATCATCATCATGGATTCCGACGGTCAGGTGACTGACTGGAACCATCATGCTGAAAAAATGTTCGGCTGGTCTAAACAAGAAGTCATAGGCCGCTTATTAACGGACTTGATTATTCCCGAACCATTTAAAGAAAAACATCAACAAGGTTTGCAACGTTTTTTAAACGATGGCGAAGGACCGATTCTCAATCAATTATTGGAGCAAACCGCCAGGCGTCGTAACGGCGAAGAATTCCCGGTGGAAATGAGTATTTCACCGCTGCAACTAGGCGATAGCTATATCTTCAGCGGTTTTATTCATGACATCACCGACCGCAAGAAAAAAGAACAACAAATTCGTCAAGCTGAAATCAAATTAGCCTATAGCCGCAGCGAAATGGATATTGCCCGACGCATTCAATTATCCTTGTTTCCATCAGAAGCCATTAAAACCGAAGATTTTGAAATTCAAGGATATTGCTTACCCGCCGATCAAGTCGGCGGCGACTATTTTGATTATTTTTTCAGCGATGACAATAAGCTGAATATGGTGATGGCTGATGTATCCGGCCATTCCATCGGCCCCGCCTTATTTATGGTAGAAACGCGCAGCGCCTTACGCAGCCAAGCCAACCGCGCACTCAACCCCGCCCAAGCCATAGCAACCTTAAATACTTTTTTATATAAAGATTTAGACTCGGCGGAGTATTTCATTACCCTTTTTTACCTGCAATACAACACCAATAACCATTGTTTAACTTTCGCCAATGCGGGTCACCCGCCACCGCTGTTCATCCAGCGCGAACAATTACAATGCTCTAAACTGGAAGCTGGCGGAATGGTTTTGGGCGTTCGACAGAATCTGACTTTTGAACAAAACAGCATCGTACTCGCGCCAGGCGATCTTTTGCTGCTTTATACCGATGGACTCACTGAAGCCGAAAACCCTCAAGGCGATTTTTTCGGACTGGCGCCAGTCTGCGACTTGTTGCATCAACATGCCGATCAATCTCCCCGCATAATCATAGATAAGATTATTGAATCTTTAAAAACATTTTGCAGCAGTGAGAGTTTCAAAGATGATGTGACATTAATGCTGTTTAAGCGCTGGTAACGGCTTGCACAATGCACAACCCTCAAATATCGCTCCAGGGCATTCTGCTCAAGTTCTGCAATCGAATGGATAAACAAACTGTAATCAGCACCTAAACGCCTTAACAACTGCTTAAATGCTTAGCTATCCGAATGATGCTGTCAATGGCCAATAAAATTGCCCCCCCCATTCGGCCAATAATTTTGACCCCTTTCAGGTCAAAAAGTCAGGTATTGTTTTTCTGTTTAAGTCGATAACTTTCTCCTCCGAGCATAAAGATTTTAGAATGATGAATCAGCCGGTCAATAATCGGCACAGCGACGTTTTCATCCACAAAGAACTCACCCCATGCGGTAAAGTCTTTGTTGGTGGTCAGAATAATTGAGCGGTACTCATACAAGGCATTGATTAACTGGAACAGGTTATAATTTCCCTGCCGGTTCATCGGGAGATAGCCGAGTTCATCAATAATGACCAGGTCATATTTACACAAGGCGTTGATTTTCTTTTTCAGCTCGGAAATCGGGGTCAAGTCCCGAATTGCGAATTGAAAACCTAAGAAAATGCGGTTGAGCGGTTGCCAATGCTGCTGTTATCGGCATTGGGTTGAATGTCTTTCTTACTGATTCGCAATTCGGGACCTTACCCCGTTCTTTTTGCGTTCTTTTTTAAACTGACACTTCACCCAACGAAAACACAGATTGTTTACTGTAAAGATGAGGATAGAGTAGGCAACTATTCACACACCTCATTTGATTTTCTTGGTTATACATTTAGACCAAGACTATCGAAAAATCGGCGTGGAAAATACTTTGTGAATTTTAGCCCAGCAATGAGCGACAAAGCAGCAAAAATGATTCGAAGTAAGGTAAAACAGTGGAAATGGAATTTGAGGCCTGGGGATTCGCTAGAAGATTTAGCCAGAGAATGTAATGCAAAAATACGAGGCTGGATAGTCTATTATGGGCGTTATTACTATTCTGCACTTGTTAAGGTACTTCAGCATATCGATTATCGTTTAATGCTTTGGGCTA
>SPJM01000293.1 GCA_006844585.1 Methylococcaceae bacterium
ACCAGCCCGTTAACGCCGAGTTCGTCCAGTTGTTTGGCGAAATGTCCGGTGGCGCTGAAAAATGGACTCAGTTTAACGGCAACCGGTATGGTTACCGCACACTTGACCGCTTTGACTATTTCTAAATAATGTTGCTCAACAACTTGGGCGGACTGTGTTAAATCCGTGGGAATATGGTAGATATTCAATTCCAGTCCGCTGGCTCCGGCTTGTTCAATTTGTTGCGCATAATCTATCCAGCCTTCATTACTGATCCCGTTCAAGCTTCCGAATATTGGGATATCCGTGGCTTGAACCGCATTGCTCAGTAAACTGATATATTGTTCCGAGCCTCGCTCCATTTCTTGAAGCACGGGAAAATAATTTAAGGACTCCGCGCAAGATTCCGTCCCCCATTCCATTAAATCATCAAAGCTTTGGTTTTCCCGGCGAATGTTCTCTTCAAATAAGGAAAACAACACAACGCCGGCTGCGCCGAAATCTTCTAATTTTTTTATGCCATCCAGAGTTTCAGATAAAGGACATGATGAAACAATTAAAGGATTTTTGAGCGCTATGCCCATATAAGAGGTTGATAAGTCCATGTGTGTCTCCTTTAATCAATAAATGATGCGTCTGGATGGAATTGACTGCCCGGACGGGCGGCCATTTGTTCATAAATTTCCCATTTCTGATCGACAACTTGTTGCGCGAGTTGGATCATTTGTTCAGCTTTATCCGGCTGCGTTTTCAACAGCATCTTGTAGCGTAATTCGTTATAGGCATAGTCTTTAAGCTTAATGTTCGGTCTGGGCGAATCCAGCACAAAAGGATTCTGTTCAGTTTGCCGCAACATCGGGTTATATCGCATCAACGGCCAATAACCGGAGGCGGTCGCCAAATCCTGCTGTTTTAAACCTTCCTGCATATTGATGCCGTGCGCGATACAATGACTGTAGGCCAATATCAATGACGGCCCGGGATAAGCCTCCGCTTCCCGCATGGCTGACAAAGTCTGCTGCGGATTAGCGCCCATCGCAATGCGCGCAACATAAACATTACCGTATGAAATAGCTTGTAAAGCAATGTCTTTTTTGGCAATCGGCTTACCGCCGCTGGCGAATTTAGCGATGGCCGCCAAGGGCGTAGATTTAGACATTTGACCACCGGTGTTGGAATACACTTCGGTATCCAGCACCAACACATTAACATCGCGGCCGCTGGCTAGAATATGATCCAAACCGCCGGAACCAATATCGTAAGCCCACCCGTCGCCGCCGATAATCCAAATGCTACGTCTGATTAAATGATCAATAACCGATAATAAGTCCTTAGCCAACACATTATCCAATTCCGTTAACCGTTGTTTGATCTCGGCAACCCGCTCCCGCTGCAAACGAATTTGCGACTCGGTTTTTTGTTCGGCGTTTATTAATTGAGTGACTAATTCATTGCCGAATTGCTGTTTCATTTGTAATAAACGCTGTTCCGCCAAGGCCCGATGTTTATCGGCAGTCAACCGAAACCCCAACCCGAATTCGGCATTATCTTCGAATAATGAGTTCGACCAGGCAGGCCCTTTGCCCTCAGCATTTTTAGTCCACGGCGTGGTAGGTAAATTACCGCCGTAAATAGAAGAACAACCGGTGGCGTTGGCGACCAACAAGCGGTCGCCGAACAGTTGTGATACCAGCTTGACGTAAGGCGTTTCGCCGCATCCGCTGCAAGCTCCTGAAAATTCAAATAAGGGTTGTAAAAATTGGGTTCCGCGCACCGAAGAGAAATCTACCCGACTACGATTATTCATGGGTAATGTTTCAAAAAAATCGATATTGTTTTTTTCCTGTTGCAATACCGGCTGCTTGTCGTTCATATTAATCGCTTTCACGCCGCTTTCTTTCAAACTCAAGGCCGGACAGGCCACCACGCATAAACTACAACCGGTGCAATCTTCCAAATAAATTTGCAGAGTATAACGAATTTCCGGGAAACCCCGAGCGCTGATCGGCGCAGATTTAAAGCCTTCCGGCGCATTATCCAAATATTTTCGATTATAAAATTTGGCGCGTATGACTGAATGCGGACAGACAAAACTGCAATTTCCGCATTGTATGCATAACTCCGGCTTCCATATCGGCACAAAGGCAGATAAATTGCGTTTTTCCCATTGCGTAGTGCCAGATGGGTAGGTGCCATCTATCGGTAAATCGCCGACTTTCAGTTGTTCGCCCTCACCCGCCATCATTTTGGCGGTCACTTGTTTAACGAAATCCGGCGCATGTTCCGCCACCACCGGAATTTTTTCTAATCGGCTGCTTACTTTGTCCGGTATTTCAACAGGGTATAAATGCGCTAAGGTCTGGTCGACCGCCGCATAGTTTTTTTGAACAATCTCCTCACCTTTGCGACTATAGGTTTTTTTAATCGCCTGCTTAATTTTGGCGATGGCTTGTTCTTTTTCCAACACCCCGGATAAGGCGAAAAAACAGGTTTGCAAGACCGTATTGACCCGGTTTCCCATACCGGCGTTACGCGCGACGATCGCAGCATCGATAACATAAAGCTTGATGTCTTTATCAATGATATTTTTTTGGCAATGAATCGGTAATTGATCCCAAATTTCTTCAACTGAATAAGGGCTGTTCAATAGAAAGGTTGCGCCTTGGTCAGCCAAGGCTAATACATCCGTTTTAAAAATAAAATTGAACTGGTGGCAGCCGATAAAATCAGCTTTTTGAATTAAATAGGGCGCTTGGATGGCTTGCTTACCAAACCGTAAATGCGAAATGGTTTGCGAACCGGATTTTTTTGAGTCGTAAACAAAATACCCTTGCGCATAATAATCCGCTAAATCGCCGATAATTTTAATGGTGTTTTTATTAGCGCCCACCGTGCCGTCAGCGCCTAAGCCATAAAACAAAGCGCTAATCACATCTTCCGAATCGATATTAAAATCATCCTGATAATCCAAACTGCTGAAGCTGACATCGTCTTGAATGCCGATCGTAAAATGATTTTTGGGTTGGTCTTTGCGTAATTCATCAAAAACCGCATTGACCATGGCCGGGGTAAACTCTTTAGACGACAAGCCATAGCGACCGCCGATCACAAACGGCAAGCGAGGAATTTTTTGATTGCTATAGGCTTCCGTTAAGCTATAAACGACATCATGAAATAACGGTTCGCCGCTCGCGCCGGGGGATTTACAACGATCCAACACAGCGATTTTTTCAACAGTGGAGGGTAAAAGTTGAATGAGTAATGCTCGATCTAAAGGTAAAAACAAGCGCACATGCAATACGCCGACTTTTTCGCCCTGTTGATTCAACGTAATCGCTGTTTGCTCCACCGTCTGCGCAGCAGAACCCATGATGACAATCACGCGCTCAGCATCGGGCGCGCCTTTATATTCAATGAGGCGATATTGTCGCCCGGTCAATTCGGCGAACTGATCCATCGCTTGTTGGACAATATGCGGCGTTTGCGCATAAAAAGGATTGACAGTTTCCCGCGCCTGAAAATAAACATCCGGATTTTGCGCAGTACCGCGAATAAACGGGTTATCCGGATTCAAAGCCCGCCCACGGTGTTCAAAGACTTTTTGATCATCAATCATGCCCTTGATTTGCTGATCGCTGAGCAATTCGATTTTATTCACTTCATGTGAAGTTCTAAAGCCATCAAAAAAATGTAAAAACGGCACTCGGCTTTGCAAAGTCGCCGCTTGCGCGATTAAAGCCATATCATGGGCTTCCTGCACCGAACTGGAGCTGAGCAAAGCAAAACCGGTATTGCGCACCGCCATGACATCTGAGTGATCGCCGAAAATGGACAAACCCTGAGCGGCAATCGAACGCGCCGCCACATGGAAAACCGTCGGCGTTAACTCACCAGCGATTTTATACATATTGGGTATCATCAACAACAGCCCTTGCGAGGCGGTAAAAGTGGTGGTTAATGCGCCGGTCTGCAATGCGCCGTGCACAGCTCCCGCCGCCCCGCCTTCGCTTTGCATTTCTGCGACTAAAGGGGTATTGCCCCAAATATTGATTTTACCTTCCGTAGCCCATTGATCCGCTAATTCGGCCATGGTGGACGACGGCGTGATCGGATAAATGGCGCAGACTTCGTTGACCCGAAATGCGACATAGGCAACCGCTTCATTTCCGTCGATAGTGACTTTCCTGTTTTCAATCATGACAACTCTCCATTAGTTTGATCAGCGGACTCGGCAACCATTTCTATAGCGTGGCAAGGGCATTGTTCAAAACAAACCGCGCAACCGGTGCATAAATCATAGTTATAACGATAGCGTTTGCCCGGCCCTAATTTCAGCACCGCATTTTCAGGACAAGAACCATAGCAGCCGTCGCATTCATAGCAATTACCGCAGGAAAAGCAACGTTGCGCTTCAAATTGGGCGTCTTCTGCGCTTAAGCCGGAAACAATTTCACTGAAATTTTCCTGCCGTTGTTCGCTGGATAAGGCTTGTTGTTCTTTTTGATCGGCTTCAGTGAGATACCAAAGATGCAATTTTTCATATTCAATTAAATCGTGTTTTTCAGGCGGCTGATAATTCTCGCCTCGCAGCCAGGCATCAATATAACGCGCTGCTTTTTTTCCGTGCCCGACAGCGGTGGTGACGGTTCTTTCACTGGGCACCATATCGCCGCCCGCGAAAATTCCCTCTGCGCCGGTCATCATATTGTCATTGATTATCACCGTGCCGTCTTTTTTGAAATTAATCTCTTCCACTGCTTGTAAAAAACGGCTATCGGTATCTTGCCCCACCGCCATAATTAATGAATCGGCTTGCAAAGTTTCGTACTCGCCGGTGGGTTGCGGACGACCATCTCTATCCAAAGCCATTTTTTCAACAGTGATGCTGGTTTCATCCATTTGTTTGATGGTGCGCAACCAGTTAATTTTGACGCCTTCCGACAAAGCTTCATCGGCCTCAAAATCATGCGCGGGCATATGATCCCTATCGCGTCTATAGATGATAATGGCTTCCTCAGCGCCTAAACGCTTGGCGGTTCTGGCGGCGTCCATCGCGGTGTTGCCGCCGCCATAAATAGCTACTTTTCGGCCAACCTGCGGCGCATTGCCGCTGGCCGTATTATGTAAAAAACTCACCGCATCCAGAATTTTAGCCGCTTCCCTAGCGGGTATATCAATGCGTTTACTCAAATGCGCTCCGATGGCGATAAAAACCGCATCGAAATCGCCTTGTTGTTTATCCTCCAACAAATTCTCGACTTTACGATTCAAAACAATTTCCACCCCCAAACTCTCAATCCGATGAATTTCCTGATTGAGTTCATAACGCGGCAACCTATAGGCGGGAATACCGAAGCGCATCATGCCACCGGCAACCGGACCAGCCTCATAAATCACCACTTGATGGCCCATTTTGGCCAAATGGTAGGCGGCGGATAATCCGCTAGGCCCCGCCCCCACAATTAATACTTTTTTGCCGCTGGATGTTTTTGATTTTTCAATTTGCCAATTTTCTTTCAGCGCCATATCGCCTAAAAATCTTTCCACGCTATGGACGCTGACTGCGCCGTCTAATTGATCGCGATTACACGCGGTTTCGCAAGGATGGTAACAAACCCTGCCGTGTATGGCCGGCATCGGGTTATCCGCCATCAATACTTGCCAGGCCTGATAATAATGGCCGTTTTGCGCCAACGCCAACCACGCCTGAATATTTTCTCCAGCCGGACAAGCGTTATTACAAGGTGGTAAATAATCTTTATAAACGGGATGAAATCGGCGGGTGGCGCCTGTCCCTTGCTGATGCTTGAAAAGATCTGCGGGATCAGTGATATCGGAGTTTTTTCTTTTCATTGGCAATCCCTTTTGTTGTTGATTTTGAGACAAATTTTACGCACTACATTTAATAATATTGATTTTACATTAATTATAGTTCGACAATAGAGGATTGACCCAGCCTTGTCGGTAATATTTGTGAGTTATAGCATTATAAGCACCCAAGTATAATTAATTTAACATTTCACTTGCCTTTTTTTCCATCTTCAGCGTTGCCTACATGGATGTAGGTAAGGGGCGTGAGCAGGAGCGGAAGCTTTGCATAAATAGTTACATAGCGGGCTATGCGCCTATTTATGCGCCTCGGCAATCGCTCCCTGCATTGCTCTACCTCCTGCATCCCTGCAGTCGTTGAATATGAAAAAAAATCCTGCGTGAAATTTAGTTAATTTAATTATGCTTGGGTACTTAGTGACAAAGCTGGGTTGAGTTTATATTTTCATTACTATTGTTGCTGTTTTTCTTTTTTGACGATGCCTAAGCCTCCATCCACGGTGACCCACTCACCATCAAAAAATTTTTCAGTTACGCCTTGAATACCGCTGATACAGGGCTTGCCATATTCTCTAGCAATCACAGCGCCATGTTGGAGCGGCCCGCCTACTTCCAAAATAATGGCGGCGGCATTGATAAATAGAGGCGTCCAGCCGGGGTCTGTCGCGCGCGCAACAAGAATTTCACCTGTGTGTAATTTTTTTTCATCGGCTGTGCGCATCACCTTAACTTTCCCGGTTACGATGCCTGATGAGATCGACTGTCCGATAATTTCACCGGCGTTTGCGTTTTTAATATTCGGTTTGTAGAAGCGCCCCCTTGAATCAAATACCGGAAATTGCTGTCGGCTTTGGTTTAATTTTCGGAAATATGCTCGATTCGTATTCAAAATTTCACCTAAATTCAGGGTGCTGTTTTCACGACCTCGTTGAATATCAGCCAAGCGCAGATCAAAAATATCAAGGGTCTGGTCAATGCGTTTTTCCTTAACCCATTGTTTAGCGATTTTAAGACAATCGGAGCGAATAACATCTAATCCATACATCACATTATATTTATGCGTTTCTCGCAACCCTCCCAAATTGATTACGACATCAACCAGACCCTGAAATTTCTTTTTCCGCCTTGGGTTTAAGCTCATCTCTAACTTTTGAGCGCTTACTTGACGCTTAATTTGCGCCGCTTCAAACAAAGCAATGGGAGATTGATCAGGATTGGTTATTTTTTTAAATTCTTGAATTTGGTTTAATAACATTGTGGGGTTGTCGCGAAATCGCTGCTGAGCTAATTCAATTTCTTCCGCACATCGATGCCCATAATTAAGCATAAAATTCAGCCACTGCTGCTGAAACTGATTGCCCAACTTTTCTTGTTGTAAGGCCCGATAAAGCGCTTCAGTATCTGAAGAAAAACCAGCATTTAATTGCCGACTTAATAGAAATAAGTCATGCCCCATTTCTGTCGTAATATTTCCGGGTAATGATTGATCAAGGGAATTGATCATTTCAATTTGTTC
>SPJM01000294.1 GCA_006844585.1 Methylococcaceae bacterium
TATCGGGTTCATTATAAAAGCATACTTCAATAGATTTAGTTAAGTACGAAACAGAATTTTTAGTCGCCCAAGCCGATTTTATTTCCATGGCTGCATGACCTTTGAGAATTTCAAAGCCTTAAAAATCGTCCCAATGAAATTCGCCTATGTACGGTCAAAATTTAGCGACATTATGGATGTTGTAGTTAGATTGTATTCATACGGAACCATCTAAGAATTCATGTTGAGGTTAGCAAACGCCGGCGAATAAGGAAAATGATCTAAACCTATTCTCTCCATCATCTCACTATCTCCTCTTTATCCCAATTCAAATATGAAGAAACAACTGTTCGAATTTTTTCCTATTATCCTTTTTTTTATTGCCTATAAGACCTATGACATTTATGTCGCTACCGGCGTAGTGATCGTTGCTACCATATTTCAGGTCTCTTATAACTGGTTTAGGCACCGTAAAGTCGAGAAAATGCAATGGATTACATTGGGACTGATACTCGTTATGGGGGGAGCGACGATCTACCTTCAAAACGAGCAATTTATAAAATGGAAGTTGACAATCATTGAATGGCTGTTTGGTGCGGCTTTTCTTGGAAGCCAGTTTATCGGAAAAAAAACGTTTGTTGAGAGGATGATGTCAGGCAGCGTTACTCTTCCCGCAAAAGCCTGGGTGCGGCTAAATTTGTTTTGGGTCCTGTTCTTTTTTGTTGTTGGCGCTGTTAACCTTTATGTTATGTATAACTTTGATACGGACACCTGGGTCAATTTCAAGACTTTTGGAGTGCCCGGTCTGATGGTCGTGTTTATGTTGTTGCAGGTGATTTTTTTGTATAAATATTTACCCGACTCAGAAACTGAAACAAAAATGGAGGAATAAGTTTTGTTATTTGCAATTATCAGCGAAGACGTCAGTCAGAGCCTGGATAAAAGAAAAACCGCCCGACCTGCGCATATCGAACGATTGCAGGTTCTTCAGAATGACGGCCGACTGGTCCTGGCAGGACCTCATCCCGCGGTAGAAAGTGACGACCCAGGCGAAGCAGGGTTTACCGGAAGTCTCATTGTTGCAGAATTCGATTCTTTAGATGAAGCGAAATCATGGGCGGAAGCCGATCCCTATGTCGATGCCGGTGTTTACGCAAATGTTAAGGTCAAACCGTTTAAAAAGGTATTCCCGAAATGAGCGCAGAACAGATTAAATCCATTTTAACCGAGGCCCTGAAACCACAGTCGGTCGAGGTCATTGATAACAGCCAGGCCCATGCCGGCCACGCAGGCAATCAGAGTGGCGGCGGACATTATCACGTTACGATTGTTGCCAGCGAATTTGAAGGCAAATCTTTAGTTAAACGCCATCAACTGATCTATCAGGCATTAGGTGAGATGATGAAAAACCAGATCCATGCTTTAGGCATAGATGCCTTAACCCCTTCAGAATTTACAAAAGGAAATCTTTAACTATGAATAAAAAACTAATTCCACTTTTAATCGCCAGCACAGCATTGATTGCCGGATGTAAAAATGACCAGTCTCCCTCGGCTCCTGTCGTCGATAAAAAAGACGCGATTGCCGAAGTCAATGGCGTATACATCAGCAAAGCCTCACTGGAAAGCCTGAAAACCGAACTTGCGCCGCGCCTTCGAGGACAGACCCTGCCGGACGAACAGCTGATTGATGAACTGGTGAATCGCGAACTTCTGGTTCAGGACGCGATGAAAAAAAATCTGGAGAATTCTCCTGAAATTGTAGCCCGGCTTGATAATATGAAAAGAACTTTGCTGGCTCAGGCGGATTTGCAGGAATATCTCAAAGCCAATCCTGTTACTGAAGAAGAGCTCAAGGCGGAATATGATAAAAAAATGGGCGGTGACAATGCCGTCGAATATAAGGCCCGTCATATTCTGGTGAAAAAACAGGATGAAGCGAAAAAAGTTATCGAAAAACTCAATAAAGGCGCTAATTTTGAAGAATTGGCCAAAACTGATTCTACCGGGCCTTCC
>SPJM01000295.1 GCA_006844585.1 Methylococcaceae bacterium
AGTCTATTAATCAGTAAGTTGCCTGTATATGTTCAATGGGTTAACGAAACCTTGATTCCATTAATTAACCTTCAATTAGATCTGGAAATAGAACCCTTCGATAGCTCGCAATTGATTCAAATCATCAAAGAACACTGGCATAAAGCCGGCGGCATTCTAGCCAATATTGTCGGTTCGGTCTCGCATTCCGGCTCAGTGATTTTTCAGTGGTTAATGAACTTGTTTCTGATTCCGGTCATCACTTTCTATTTATTGCGAGACTGGGATGTGTTGGTTGAAAAAATCAACAATTTATTGCCCAGACGCATTTCCCCAACCGTCTCAAAATTAGCCAAAGAGTCTGATCAGGTATTAGGCGCTTTTCTACGCGGACAATTTTATGTGATGATCGGTTTAGGGGCGATATACGCAATTGGTTTATGGATAATCGGCCTGGAATTAGCACTGTTAATCGGCATAATCTCCGGATTGGTCAGTTTTATCCCCTATCTAGGCGCTATCGTCGGTATTGTATCGGCTTGCTTATCCGCAATTATTCAATTTCAAGACCTACTCTATCTGATTCCCGTCGCCATTGTCTTCGTAGTGGGTCAATCCATTGAAAGCACGATATTAACGCCTTGGCTGGTCGGTGACAAAATAGGCCTGCATCCGGTCGCCGTTATTTTCGCGGTTTTATCCGGCGCGCAATTATTCGGCTTTATGGGGATTTTACTTGCATTACCGATAGCTTCAATATTTATGGTTATCCTGCGCCATATCCATGAAATTTACAAAGTCAGCGGCTTTTATACTGAAAAATCCTGATGCGACAAAAGCTATGTCTACTGATTATTGCCTGTCTTCTACCCTTATCAATTGACGCAGCTGATCAACCGCGCGAACTCGAAAACGCCAAAATAACAGAGGCTCAATTAAAGATTGGAAAAATAGTTTGGCTGGAAACCGCCGCTGAAAAGTTTTTTTCTGTTTATACCCAAACCATCAATAAAGGCAATCTAGGCACCGTCATCTTATTGCATGATATTGAGGGCTATCCGAATAAAAAACCGTTGATACATGATCTTAGAACGCGTCTACCGAATCACAATTGGGCGACTATTGCGCTGCAAATGCCAGCTAGAGAAACCAATGCTGAACTTAAAGAATATTACGGTCTTTTCGAAGATGCAAAACAACGCGTTAACGCCACCATCGACTTTTTACAGCAGAATAATGTCAAAAATATTGTATTGGTCGGTTATGGACTGGGAGCAATGATGGCCGTCTACAGCGCAGTTGAAAACACTGAAAACCTATTGGCTGTTGTGGCTGTCAGTCTTGCCGCACCAACAACCAACCATCCTCACGCCCAAATTACTGAATTGATCAGAAAGATCAATATTCCTTTACTGGATATCTATGCCGAACACGATTGGGCCTCGGTAACCGCCAGCGTCCGAAAACGTAAGATCGCCGGGCGGGATAATCCACATTACCGTAATGTTTCAATTCCATCGGCGAAACATGATTTTCAACATAATGCTCCCCTGCTCTCCAAGCGTATTTACAGTTGGTTAAGCCGGACTTTTAGAAAACGTGAAAACCTGTTAAGGTAATGCGGCTTCAACATTTAAGGAAATATTCATGCAATTGAATTCGGAACTCATCGAAGAAATCAACCTATTAACATTATTTGACTTAAACAGCAGTCAAGCCGGCATCAAAGTCCACGCCCACAGTAATCCAACTGCGGCAGAAGCGGCTCAGCGCTTATTTGACAAAGGCATTGTAAGCCAACAAGACGGCGGTTATTTAACGGATCTCGGCATAGAAGTCGCCGAACATTTATTAAGAAGCTTAACCATATTAAACGCTTAAATCGTCAAAAGTTGTCGCAAACTCCCTTCCTTTTACGGATCATACCATCGCAAATCGACTCTACTCTCTACGACTAAGCGTCTGCGCTGTTTAAGACTGTTTTTTAATCTGCGTCATCTGCCGGTAATCG
>SPJM01000296.1 GCA_006844585.1 Methylococcaceae bacterium
GTCTCCGATACGCCGAATGGCGCGGGAATAAGCTTCTATCGTCTTGGGTTGCAGACCTTTCAGCTTAAGGTGTTTGAGATGGTTTTGATAATTTTGCTTGAAAATGGATTCAGATGATGATGTCATTACAATGTAGCCTCATGATTCGTCGTTGAATGGTTCCTCTAAGTGAGGACGTGAGGTTACATTTTATAATTCATAGGACGGAGGTGTTTTTTTTCTCCGCGTAGCGGCTTCGTCCAACAACCTCAATAACGGCAACAACGGAAACAATCGCAACAACCGTTCCGGCAATCAAAACAGAAACCGTAACCGAGATAATAACACCCCCGGACTCTACGGCGCTCTGGAAGAAAATGAAATCGTAGACAGCCGCAAAATCCTTCCCGAAACCGAGTCCAATGCGGTTTTTTCAGGTCGCCATGTACAAGGCGCCCATGCTCTGGGACAGTTCATCGAACGCCACTCGCCGATTTACGTCACCATGATTCGCCAACAAAACCGGGTGCTGGTCAGAACCCGCGATCAGGATGTGTTAAAAGAAGTTCAAGAGCTGTATAAAGAAATCGACATTGAAATATCCACGTTGTTGTTGGAAGTAAAAGTGCTGGAAGTCAATTTGTCGGATGACTTTACCTCGATTTTTGATTTTTCGATTAATAATGACAATTTCAATGTCACCAAAGGCGGCGTGGATTTTGCCACCTTGGCTTCTCAGCGACCGGATTCCAATCGCACCACCTCGATAAGCGACACCATTGAGCGCACGGTGAACATTCCCGGCGAATCCAGCGAAGAACGCTCTTTCAGCTCAGACAGCAGTACGGAAATTTCCCAAACTCTCGGTCAAATTACCGGCAGCTTCGTACGCGGCGCATTGGGCGACCCGGCAGTGGTGGCCGGACTCATTAATGATAATTTTCAGGCGCGTTTGCAATTAATGGAACGCGAAGGCCGCGCCACTACACTGGCGGCGCCGATGCTGACCACCACAAATCAGGAAGTCAGTCGGATTTTTTTAGGCGAAGAGCGCCCGATTACCACCGATATTGATGTCGTGTGTCCAGACGGCAACGGTAATCAGGATAATATCAGTCTGGTTTGCAAAGAAGATCCGCAAACCGAAATCCGTCCAATCGGCCGTACTTTGTTATTAACGCCAAATATTAACGCCAACGGCACGGTCAATATTCGCATTTTAATTGAAGAATCAGATGTCTGTATCGGCTGCGGTACAATCCCGACAGAAACCGGCGAACGACGGGTCGATACCGTGGTGCCGCGGACTTTCGCCGGCACGGTTATCGCCGCCAACGGACAAACTATCGCCATGGGCGGACTTATTCAGGAAATTTCCAACGACGCCGAAAAGAAAGTCCCTTTTTTTGGAGATATTCCGGTTATCGGCGGTTTATTTACCGATGATATTCAAGCACGTTCGCGAAAAGAATTGGTGATTATCATCCGACCGTTCATCATGAATAACACCCAACAAGCCAACACCACCCATCAACAATGGCTGAATCGAAACAGCGTACACCCCAGCGCAGCCACCTCTGAAAATATGGGCGTTTATTCCAACGAAGCTCGACAGTACAAAAGCTATAAACTGGAAAAACCGTATAAAGAATATTCTAAACAAGATAACCTGGATCAACATCAATGGGATAAAGGCGAATTTAATCGTCCGCCCCAAACAACAGCTCAACCAGTAAAACACAAGCAAGCAACAAATAAACAGCAAACCTATATCAAGCTGACTCAATACGCCGCCAAATCGGTACGCCTGGAAGCGCATCAACGGGAAAAGCGGGATGATGTTAGCGAGGTAAACTTAAACAATACCTTGAAGGCTGACTTGCTTTACGACGTTCGCATACGCGCCGTGCCGGTGGCCAGTTGGCGACAAGGCGGCATTCATGTCACTGCGGTACAGGTATTCAACTTATCTTCCGCCCAAGTGCGAGTGGATTTTCGCAATATGAAAGGCCGCTGGCTGTCTTCCAGTATAGAACGCGAAACCTTGAGCAAACGCGGAGACAAAGGCGATAACACCTATTTATACGTTGTCTCCTCCGGAGCTTTTGAGGAGGTTTTATGAGACGCGCTATTTTAAGGAACAGGGATAAAATAACATCCGCAACTGGCGCAGAATTTCTGTTCATATTCAGCTTGT
>SPJM01000297.1 GCA_006844585.1 Methylococcaceae bacterium
ACCAGGCATTGCTGCAAGTGGGTTTGGAATACGGCAGTATGCAGGTTTATGAACGGGTTGATGATCAGCGCTTGGTGGATTTTGCCGTCGCCAATATGCTGGAGCCGGGCGTATTTCCGGATTTAACTGTAGAAGAGTTTCAATGTCCCGGCATTGTTTTTTTCATGCAGCCGCGAGAATTACATAATGCTTTAGCGGTTTTTGAAGATTTAATGCAGACCATGAATTTGTTGGCGCTGGAGTTGGATGGGGAAAAACTTGATCCGCAACATCAACTATTGACGGAAGAACTGATGCAAGAGTATCGCCTTATGCTGGCCTAGCGCCTCATCACATAAATAAGCACCCAAGTATAATTAATTTAACATTTTACTTGTCTTTATTTCCATCTTCAGCGTTGCATAAATAGTTACATAGCGGGCTATGCGCCTATTTATGCGCCTTGAATATGAAAAAAAATCCTGCGTAAAATTTTGTTAAATTAATTCTGCTTGGGTACTTAAATGGTAAATTGGGGCGCAGAGCTTAAGTTTACGTCCCAATTTTTATAATATCAGAGGGTGCTTAGGTCGCGCTTCAGTCCTTAACGACTTTATTACGTCCGTTTTTTTTGGCTTTATACATATAGTCATCCGCACGCTTGACTAATGATTGGCTGTTTTCTTTTTCCTGCAAAGAACTCACCCCTAAGCTGGCGGTGATTTTCAGGGTTTGCATATCATAGGCGATAGTGTGTTGTTCAATCGCGCTGCGCACTCGTTCAGCTATTTCTATCGCTTCTTCATGGCTGGTTTCACTGAGCAGGATAACAAATTCTTCGCCGCCGTAGCGGAAAACAATATCGCTGTTGCGAATGGATTCTTTGATCCGGCTGGCTACAGAGTGCAAAACTTGATCGCCGCAGTCATGACCGAAATTATCATTAATGGACTTAAAGAAATCAATATCCAGAAAAATCAACGATAGCGGCGTTTGATGACGTTCCGCCCAATTGTATTCGCGTTCAATACTGTCTTGGAATGCAGCGCGATTATTGGTTTGGGTTAACGGGTCAGTATGCGCCATTTTTATCGCCAGGCGATAAAGCGTTGCATTTTTCAATGGGTAAATTAAGCAGCAAAGTAATGTTTCCAATAATTGCAGCTCTTCTTCATGAAAACTTTGTTGGCGCATCAGTTTGAGTTCGCCCAAGGATTGATCTTCAATTGCCAGGGTATAGCTGCAGGCGTTGCGGGTTTCGATGCCTTTTTGAAAATGAATATCTAATTCCTGGTTGATATAGATAACGCTGTTATGCGGTATGAAGGCTTGAATTTTATCGCAAAAAATACCGATTAATTCATTGATATCTAAAGTCGTTTGTAAGGCGCTGCTGATATCGTAATGTTGTAGGTTGGCAACTTTACTGGCTTCGAAAGTTTTGTTGCTGACAACGGCAAGGTTAGCTGTCTTTTTTGCCATAACGATTTCTCCGGCTACTCAAATTCTGTTATTAATCGTTATGCTTAAAATGTGCCAAGGTTAAATATTACTGATAAATCAATGTGTTGTGTTTTATTATTATGGTTGCTGGTATACGGCGTCAAAAAAACGGCAAATGGTTGCCATGCAGTATGGACTAAAATTCTCAGCCCTAAGTGGGAAGCAAGAGCTTTCGCTTGGATTCTCCCAAGCTGGAGCTTGGGAGAGTGTGTGTACTAGTGTGACGGACTAAAGTCCGTCCTACAAGGTGAGCGTAATGTAGGTCGGGTCGGGCTTCAGCCCGATCAAAAGGAAGCGGCAGGGAGGATAAACTTAAAACGTAACTACTCAGCGTAATTCAAATAACAAAAATTATTTAATATCAGTTGCTTACGTAAGAAGTGTATGTGACAGGGATGTCACATTCAAGCCTACATGGATGTATTTACGGCGTCTTCTGGAGTAAGTGACTGATATTAAATGTCAAAATACGCTGAGTAGTTACCTTAAAACAAGCCCAATTGAACCTGAGCGACTTCCGACATCATTTCCCGCGACCAAGGCGGGTCTAAAACGACTTCCACAATAACCGAATTAACGCCGGACAGGGCGCGCACCGATTTTTCCACATCGCTTTGTATTA
>SPJM01000298.1 GCA_006844585.1 Methylococcaceae bacterium
CCCAGCTTTCGATTTTAAATTCATAAGCAATTGATATGCATGTAAAAAAAATATTTTGGCGCTACATGGCAAGTTTTGGTATGAGTTTTAATCCTTATTTTTCAATTTGTTATGCAGAATATCAAATATTGATCACTATTTTCGAAGGCTGGGATAATAATGTTGTTTTTTTTTACTGCTGTTGGCTTTGCCCGGCCTGAGCTAGAAACCATTGATCGGCAATGGCATTGTGCAGTTTCGCCAGTTCTTTTTGGACAATGTCTAAATTCTCGCGGAGTTTGACTTGAGTGATGTCGCTGGCGGCGATGTCTTGGATCTCCGCTCGCAATGTTCTGACCCGTATCGGCAGGCGGTCGAAATTGGGCATTTTTTCAATGGCGTCGATTATATCGTTTAAGCAACAAGTCACTGATCGCGGCAGAGACTCATCGGTCAATAAGAACGTTAACACATCATCGCCTTTAATTCTGCTTTTAACCTGTTGTCGGTACATCAATAAGGCGTTGAGCGTTTTTAATATATTCATCCATAGAATACTTTCATATTGACGCATTTCCTGGCTGCGCGATTCTGATAGTAATAGGGCGGCTAATTCCAAAATGCGGCTGCTCATATCAGCGCGTTCGATATTGCGTCCCAGACGAATAAATTGATAGGCGTAATTGTGGTTCATATAGCCCGATAATAAGCCGGTAAAACGCTGACAACCTTCCAAAATGGTTTCCAGAAAAAAGACTCGACCGCTGCGGTTGCTGATGGTGTTGAGATTGTTATTCGCGAATAAATATAGCTCATTCACTTGTTCCCAGGCTTCATCCGGCAGTAATTCGCGGGTTGTGCGTATATTTTCCCGAGCCTGGCATATCGATGAAAAAAGTGAGCAGAGGTTTTCGCGGTCATTCAAGAGAAATTTAGCGACATTGCGCTCCGAAGCGTTGTGATAATTTCGGTAAAAACTATCTTCGCAACCATTAATTCGCAGTAATTGATCCCAGCCCATTTCCACTGACTTCGGCAGGTCCATCAATAAATTCATATATACGTTAATTAAGCGGGCGCTGTTTTCTGTGCGTTCCAAATAACGGGCTAACCAATAAATGCGTTCTGCTGAGCGGGATAACATATTAACTCTCCATATCAATAATCCAGGTGTCTTTACTGCCGCCGCCTTGTGAGGAATTGACCACCAGCGAGCCTTTTTTCATGGCGACCCGGGTGAGTCCGCCCGCTGTGACGAACATTTCTTTGCCTTGCAGAATAAACGGCCGTAAGTCAACATGGCGGGGTTCGAAGCGATTTTTACATAAAGTCGGCGAAGTTGATAGGCTTAACGTTGGCTGAGCGATATAATTTCTCGGTGTTTCGAGAATTATTTTGCGAAATTTTTCGATTTCCTGATTGCTTGAATGGGGGCCGATCAACATGCCGTAGCCGCCTGATTCATTGGCCGGTTTAACTACCAGTTGTGCCAAATTGTTCAACACATAATCCAATTGTTCGGGATCTGAGCATAAATAGGTCGGCACATTCGGTAATAAGGGTTCTTCATTTAAAAAGTAACGAATCATATCCGGCACATAAGCGTAAACAACCTTGTCATCGGCAACGCCTGCGCCGGGCGCATTGGCCAGAGCAACATTGCCTTTTTGCCAGGCCCGCATTAGGCCGGGAACGCCTAACGCGGAATCGGCGCGAAACACTTCCGGATCCAGAAAATCATCGTCGATGCGGCGGTAAATCACGTCTACTTTTCTGAGGCCTTCAATGGTTCGCATATAAACGCAATCATCGGCTTCTACTGCCAAGTCCGAACCTTCCACCAACTCTGCGCCCATTTGTTGCGCCAGATAGGCGTGTTCGAAATAGGCGGAATTGTAAATGCCCGGCGTTAAGACAACGATTTGCGGCGATGATGACGGGTTTGGCGATAAAGAACACAGCATTTCGTGCAATTGCGCCGGATAGTCGTCAATCGGCAGGATGTTGATATCCTGCAGTAGCTCTGGAAAAATGCGTTTGGTGATGACCCGGTTTTCCAACATATAAGAAACTCCGGATGGCACCCGCAGATTGTCTTCCAGAACATAAACCGTTCCTTGATCATCGCGCACCAGATCGCTTCCGCAAATATTCGCCCAGGCTTGATGTTTGGGCGCTACGCCTACGCATTGCTGACGAAAGTTC
>SPJM01000299.1 GCA_006844585.1 Methylococcaceae bacterium
ACCAGATTCCGGCTTTGCTGATTGAAGGTGTGACGGTGGTTGTTTCGCCCTTAATCGCTTTGATGCAGGATCAGGTCAATGCATTGCTGCAATTAGGCGTGAAAGCGGCTTTTTTGAACTCGACCTTGAGTTATCCGGAAGTACAAAATATTGAAAGACAGTTGCATGCGGGAGAATTGGATCTGCTTTATATCGCGCCGGAGCGCTTGGGCAATGAAAGAACGCTGGGATTATTGCAACGTATTAAAGTCGCTTTATTCGCGATTGATGAAGCCCATTGCGTATCGCAATGGGGTCATGATTTCAGAGTCGATTATTTAAAACTTTCCTTATTGCATGAGCAATTTCCTCAAATTCCGAGGATAGCTTTAACCGCGACAGCGGATGAAAGAACCCGGACGGAAATTATCGCGCGTCTGAATCTTCATCAAGCAGAAGTTTTCGTCAGCGGTTTTGACCGACCGAATATTTTTTACCGTATTGTACAAAAGCAAAATGCCCGTCAGCAGTTGTATGATTTCATTCGCCGCGAGCATCCGGACGATGCTGGAATTATCTATTGTTTATCGCGCAAAAAAGTTGAGGCCACCGCTGAATGGTTGGCGAATAAAGGCTTGAATGCATTGCCTTATCATGCCGGTTTGCCTAATGATGTGCGCCAGCAAAATCAACACCGCTTTTTAATGGAAGAGGGGTTGATCATCGTGGCCACTATCGCCTTCGGCATGGGGATTGATAAACCGAATGTGAGATTCGTGGCCCATTTGGATTTGCCGAAAAGCGTAGAAGGCTATTATCAGGAAACCGGTCGGGCGGGGCGCGACGGCTTAGCGGCCAATGCCTGGATGGCCTATGGTTTGCAGGATGTGGTTACCTTGAGGCAAATGTTAGATAGTTCGAATGCCGATGAGGCGCATAAGCGCATTGAATTTCATAAACTGGATGCCATGCTGGCCCTCTGTGAAATGGTCGGTTGTCGGCGGCGGGCTTTATTGGCCTATTTCGGCGATCATTTAGAACAGGATTGCGGGAATTGCGATACCTGTCGGGAAAAAGTTGAGACCTGGGACGGTACGGTTGCCGCGCAAAAAGCGCTATCGTGTATATATCGAACCGGGCAACGCTTCGGCGCCGGTTATTTAATAGATGTGCTATTGGGCCGTGAAAACGAACGCATCAGCCGCTACGGACATGATCGACAATCGACTTACGGCATTGGAGTAGAGTTAGATGAAAAACAATGGCGTTCGGTATTTCGGCAATTAGTCGCCCGAAATCTAGTGGAAATCGATTTTGAAAGTTATGGCGCTTTTAAATTGACTGAACATTGCCGGAAATTTCTGCGCGGCGAACAAACATTGATGTTGCGAAAAGATGTGGCGCCATCCCGTCAATCCGGACAACGAAAAACCGCCAGAAGTTTTACTAATGAACGAGATTCGGCTTTATGGGAGGCGCTCAGGGCCAAACGCCGGGAAATTGCCGATCAGCAACAGGTGCCGCCTTATGTAATATTTCATGATGCGACTTTGATGGAAATGTTGGAGCTTAAACCGACTAGCCATCGGCAGATGTCGCATATCAGCGGTGTGGGCAAGCGCAAGCTGGAGCTTTATGCGGATGCGTTTTTAGCGGTGCTGGATGACTTTTCCAAGTTATCGACGAGTCAGGGGGCAAGCGATGCACGCTATTTATCCGAAACAGCAGCCGAATCGGTGGCTTTATTTCGCTTAGGCTATAGTGTTGAACAAGTTGCCCGCGAGCGTGAATTAAAAAGCGAAACGATTTTCACTCATCTGGCGCAAGCGCTAGAAATGGGCGAATTGTTATTGGAAGAGGTGATTGATTTAAAAGAAGATGAAATTGCCCAAGTTGAGCAGTTTATGGCTGATTTACCTGAAGCCCAAAGAAAATCGTTAAAAATCATTTTTGATCAATTTGACGGTGAATACAGTTATGGCGTTCTGGGGTGTATTAGAGCTAATTTTGAGAGACAGTTAAATAGTTGAGTCTTTTGTAATTCATCTTGG
>SPJM01000003.1 GCA_006844585.1 Methylococcaceae bacterium
TAAATAATGTCCACAAAGCGGGCGTTTCCGCTATTTGCGATAAGCCTTTCGAGCCGGATACGGTGCGTGAAATGCTATATAGAATGCTGGATCATGGAGAGTAATCGGCGACTTGCGGGCCGGACTGCCAACCTTGTAGAACATGAAATAGCTACACTAAACCCGCCATACAAATTAAAATAACCCGAATGAATTAATAAAGAAGACAGCTTAAGGCGAAACTCTATGCAAACAGCAAAACAAGCGGCAAAACAGATTATTGAGCAGATGTCAGACCAGGCTAGCTGGGACGAGATTATGTATGAGTTTTATGTGAAACAGAAGGTTGAGAAAGGACTTCAAGCCGTTGAGGATGGACGTACCGTTTCTCATGATGAAGCAAAAAGGAGATTATTAGGTAATGCAGGTTAGATGGACAGAAACCGCACTGGAAGATATGGAAGGCATTCAAGATTATATTGCTAAAGACTCTAACTTTTATGCCCGGCAATTTATTGAGCGTATTTTTGATGTGGTTAAAAGCCTGGAAACTTTTCCTGATTTAGGCAGAGAGGTAACAGAAGCTGACAAAAGAGCCGATGTTAGAGAATTGATCTTTCAGGGCTAGCGGATTATTTATTTTCGCCAAACTGATTTTGTTTATATCGTGGCTGTGATTCATGGGAGTCGGGATTTATCAGGGATGGATAAAAAACCCTGGGACGTGGGGTAAAAGCGTTTATGATCATGCCTCACTCGCTCTGCTATTTGCGATAAGCCTTTCGAGCCGGATACGGTGCGTGAAATGCTATATAGAATGTTGGATCAAGGAGAGTAATCGGCGACTTGCGGGTCGGACTGAAGCCCGACCTGGCGACCTTGTAGGATAGGCTTTAGTCCCTTTAGTCTGTCTTTCAAGTTTGAAAATAACGCGCTAACAAACCGTGATTTCCGGTAACAGGCGGCAACGGTATTCTCACTTCATAACCGCCGCCGGCGGCTTCTTCCATCTGATGTCCGT
>SPJM01000030.1 GCA_006844585.1 Methylococcaceae bacterium
ATTCTTAATGCCAAAAGAGAACTGAAAAGTATTTTGTTGGCCGAGGAAGGCGCGAATCACAAAAAAGGCTCACAAGCAATTGCTTGTTGGGGTTAGCAAGCTCACTCACAACCTACTGCTAAAATCAAGAAGAACTTGTGGGGATAAAATCCAGCGCAATACACGGCTCATCTCCAATAACCCATATCACTGCCCGGTATAATTCCGAATGCGCATCCAGATTCTATTATTGCTTCTTCGCCCGATGGAGCTTTTACCTTTATACGACCGGAAATAATATAACCAATATGTGTTGCCATAGTTCAACTACATGGCGGCTTGCTTAGAATGAGCTAAAAAGATGCAGTTGGGCTTTAATGCAAGCCCAACCTTCATTTGCTTGCTTGAGATTTTAAAAACTTAAAACCAAAGGGGGGGGTTAAGGATAAATGACCTTGGGTTGGTAATAAGCCGCCGGAAAATTAGGATCAAACTCCACTTTCGCTTTTTGAGCGGTGGCTTTGCTAGCTGCTTCCTTATCGATAAAAATGACTTTAGGCTCATAATCAGCCGCCGGATAGTTAGGGTCAAAGCTAAAACTTCTTTTACTCCCTGATGCCGATGACTTTCCCGCTAGTTCTTCATCGATATAAACGACTTTCGGTTGAAAATCGGATGCTGGGTATTCGTTAGCGACGGCTTGACCGATATTCAGGCTGATACCGGTAGCTACAAGACCCCAAATGATTTTTTTGTTCATAAATGTGAATCCTCCAGTGTTTTTATAATTTATTTCAGCCCTCGGCTAAAGTATCAAGCATTTTTGCCCGACTGGCAACTGCTTTATGCCGAGGGTTAAAAAAAACATTGTTTTTATCTGTTTTTTACACTTTGTGATATATATCAGCGCCTTCCTGGCGGAATTCTTCCGATTTTTCTTCCATACCGACTTGCAACGCCTGATCTTCCTTGAGACCTTTTTTCTCGGCATAATCGCGTACATCCTGGCTGATTTTCATAGAGCAGAAATGTGGCCCGCACATGGAGCAAAAATGGGCGACTTTGGCGGATTCTTTCGGCAAGGTTTCATCATGAAACGAGCGCGCTTTTTCAGGATCCAGGGCAATATTAAATTGATCTTCCCAGCGGAATTCAAAACGCGCTTTGGACATAGCGTTATCGCGAGCTTGCGCGCCCGGATGGCCTTTCGCCAAATCAGCGGCGTGAGCGGCAATCTTATAGGTCACAATGCCTTCGCGAACATCTTCTTTATTCGGTAAGCCCAAGTGTTCTTTTTGGGTGACATAGCACAACATTGCACAACCATACCAACCAATGTTAGCGGCGCCAATGGCCGAGGTAATATGGTCATAACCTGGGGCAATGTCAGTTGTCAACGGTCCTAATGTGTAAAAAGGCGCTTCATGACAATCTTCCAATTGCTTGTCCATATTGATTTTAACCATATGCAAAGGCACATGTCCCGGCCCTTCAATCATGGTTTGCACATCATGCTTCCAGGCGATATTGGTTAATTCGCCTAAGGTTTCCAATTCACCGAATTGGGCTTCGTCGTTGGCGTCATAAATCGAACCAGGCCGCAAGCCGTCACCTAATGAGAAAGACACGTCATAGGCTTTCATAATTTCACAAATTTCTTCAAAATTTGTGTATAAAAAGCTTTCCGTATGGTGAGCCAAACACCATTTCGCCATGATTGAACCGCCGCGCGAAACAATACCGGTTAAACGTTTGGCAGTGAGCGGCACATGCTGCAAGCGCACACCGGCGTGAATAGTGAAATAATCCACACCCTGCTCCGCTTGCTCAATCAGAGTGTCTCTGAAAATTTCCCAGGTCAGCTCTTCCGCATTACCGTCGACTTTTTCCAGCGCTTGATAAATCGGCACCGTGCCGATCGGCACCGGCGAGTTGCGCAAAATCCATTCTCGGGTTTCGTGGATATTTTTTCCAGTGGATAAGTCCATAATGGTGTCTGCGCCCCAGCGGATGCCCCACAACATTTTTTCCACTTCTTCTTCAATCGAAGAAGTAACAGCGGAATTGCCCAAATTACCGTTGATTTTCACCAGAAAATTACGCCCGATAATCATTGGCTCCACTTCCGGGTGATTGATATTAGCCGGAATAATCGCTCTGCCCCGAGCCACTTCATCGCGCACAAATTCCGGGGTAATCACTGCCGGGATGTTTGCGCCGAAAGCTTGACCGGGGTGCTGACCTTTTAAATAAGCCTGCATTTCCTGCATGTTTTGATTTTCCCGGATGGCTATATATTCCATTTCCGGGGTAATAATGCCTTGACGGGCGTAATGCATCTGCGACACATTGGCACCGGATTTTGCGATCCGCGGCTTGCGGATATGTTCAAAGCGCAGGTGTTCGGTTGCCGGGTCAGCCATTCTTTCCTGACCAAACTGAGAACTCGGACCATCCATTAGCTGAGTGTCATTTCTTTCCGCAATCCAATCGGCCCGCACTGAACCTAAACCTTTTTGCAAATCGACAGCGACATCAGGATCGGTATAGACGCCGGAGGTATCATAGACATACAAGGGAGGATTTTTTTCAGCGCCAAAATGCGCCGGGGTATCGGATAGGGTGATTTTGCGCATTGGGACTTGGATGTCCGGGCGGCTTCCCTCTATATAGATTTTTTCGGAAGAAGGGTAAGAATCAATTTTAACATTACTGCCGGTTTCAGCAGTAATATCTTTACGGACAGCGCTCATGCTTATCTCCAGTTTCAATAAATCTCAAGCGCAGGTAAGTGTTGGCTTTCCTACGCCGGTATTAGCCGGTTCAGGTACAAAGGGTTTTTCTCAGCCGAATTACGCAACAAAACGGCACCCCTAGCCTTGCGGATAGCCGTTTAAAATAAATGATATAAGCTGAAATTGCAAGATAAAACTCAATACAACCCTTAACCATTTCCTTATAAATCAAAGGCTTTCTTAAAATATTTAAATCCTGCGAGTGACAATTTCATACCGATTGCCGCCAAGCTTTGCAAACCTGTCTTGAAATACACAGGCTGCTTTCTTCAAGTAAAACCCCATTTTTCTGTAATATTTCCTTCATATTATCGTCATGTTTCTGTCATAATCGACGCTTTTTAACTTGAACTGATCTTTAACATGAACACCATCCCGACAGATCTCAAGCAAACAAATACTTCATGGAAAAACACCTACACCTTTAAAATTATTGGCGCATTCCTTTTTATAGTCTGCGTAGGCGCTTATGTTTGGAACATGGATGCGCCCATACAACATAGTATGTTATTAATGACAGCTACGGTTTTCGGCGCTTATATGGCCTTGAATATCGGCGCCAACGATGTCGCCAACAACGTCGGCCCGGCAGTCGGTTCGCAAGCAATCACCTTAACCGGAGCGATTATTATTGCTGCCATTTTTGAGGCGATGGGCGCTATTGTGGCGGGGGGCGACGTGGTCAGCACCATTAAAAAGGGCATTATTGATCCTTCGCTGATTCAAGATGCGAATACCTTTATGTGGTTAATGATGGCGGCATTATTAGCCGCCGCCTTATGGCTGAACATCGCCACCGCGTTTAACGCACCGGTATCAACCACTCACTCGATTGTCGGCGGCGTATTGGGGGCCGGCATCGCCGCCGGCGGGACATCTATAGCCAACTGGCCGGTGTTCGGCAAAATTGCCGCCAGTTGGGTGATTTCACCGGTCATGGGCGGCATCATCGCAGCCGTTTTTCTTTATATTATTAAACGCACTATTACCTACCAGGAAGATATGGTTAACGCCACCCGAAAAGTCGTTCCGGTATTAATTGCGTTTATGGTTTGGGCTTTTTCCACTTACTTAATGCTTAAGGGCATCAAAAAAATCTGGAAAGTGGACTTTTTCACCGCTGCAAGCATGGGCTTCCTGATTGCCACCGCCGGTTATTTTTTCACGCGTCGCCTGATTTCCAAAACCGTCCACACCTTACTTAATGACAAAAAAAGCGTCGACTCGCTCTTCACCGTTCCATTGATTTGTTCCGCCGCCTTATTAAGCTTTGCCCACGGCGCCAATGATGTCGCCAACGCAATCGGACCCTTGGCGGCGATTAACGACGCCGTTTTCAGCGGCGACATCGGTAAAAAAGTGGCTATTCCCATGTGGATCATGATGGTCGGCGCATTGGGCATTTCCGTGGGTTTAGCTTTGTTCGGCGCAAAACTGATTAAGACCGTCGGCAGCGAAATCACAGAACTTGATAAAATCCGCGCTTTTTGCATTTCAATGGCGGCGGCCATTACCGTGATCATCGCCAGCCAACTCGGATTACCGGTCAGCTCCACCCATACCGCCGTCGGTGCTATCTTCGGAGTTGGCTTTCTGCGCGAATATTTAAAATTCCGCAATCAACAACGCATCGCGGAAATCCGCAAGCACCATGAACTCACCAACCCGGAAGAAACCGAAGAAATACTGCAAAAATTTAACGCCGGTTCTTTGTTGCAAAAAAAGGCTTTATTGCAAGATCTCAAACAAGAAAAACTCGCTCCGCAATTAACCAAAAAAGAAATCAAGAGTTTGAAAAAAAGTTATAAGACAGAGTTAGTGAAACGCTCTCATCTGTATAAAATTGCAACCGCCTGGATTATTACCGTTCCCTTATCGGCTTTATTGTCCAGTTTTATTTATTTTGCGATTAGAGGATATATGTTGCCTTAAGTTTCAGGCGCCGACTGCAGCCGAAGCTCTTTTCTTGAGCGGGACTGGGTATTTACCCAGTCCCAAAAGTTTGAATCTATATAGCAATCGAATTGGTATTGCCATGCTGAAGCAGAGCGAAGCTTATGTGATTACCCTATATGCATAACGACGAAATAATCGGCGGGACAAAAAGGGCGCAATTTTTGCCACGCTTTTATCCGTCCGCTTGATTTTTTTTAGGTTTTGCTTAATACCAATAGACCTTCAGTAGAATTTTTTGCAAAGGTTTTAATTTGCTCTGAATTTTTCAATAGAAGGCTTGCAATAAGTTTTGTCCCGCCATTTCCAACTGACAGCCATATCACTTTAGGTGGAAAACCCAAAAGAAAAGCCCTTTGGCGGAAATCGTTATCTTTGGATAACGATAATGTAATTTTCAGTTTTGGCATATTCCCAAATGCAGCTATCAGTCGTTCCTTGCATTCTTAAAAATCAATATAATTACTTTCTGGAAATTCTTGGGCAATCAAATTGACGACTTTTAAACTGATATTTTCATCAAAAAGAAATTTCATCAAGCAGCCAATGAGCCAGATAATCTACGTTCTCTAGCCGCAGCAAAAGCAAAAACCATTTGTATATCTTCATGACTAAGACTTGGAAAATCTTCTAAGATTTCTTGCACTGTCATCCCGCCAGCTAAGTATTCAAGAATATCATATACTGTTATGCGTGTACCTTTTATGCAAGGTTTTCCACTACGAATATCAGGAGAAATAGAGATATAGTCTTCAAAATTCATATTGATGTCTCCCTTCATTAATTTATCAAAATTTGATTATAGATTCTCTATATAAACAAAGCTACTATTTTGATTTAAATCTAATGAGGCTGTAGGAAAACCTATTTTCTCTAAAATCTCAATTTTTTGTAAAATTTAGCTCTTTAATATCAATAGCTTAAAAATACAATTTTTGAGAATAATGGATACTTTTAGGTTTTTCTACAGCCTGAACGACCCGCATAACTGGAAAAATAAAGCGGAGTGAGGAACGAACGTAGCTTTATTTTTTCCATGTTGATGCGATGATTATGCATAAATTAACCGACCTCGGGGCTCTGGAACGGGGCGACCAAGTTCACGAGCAGTTTGGATCCATTGTTCGATTATACTTTGCGCATTGCTTACTGCTTGCTCATAGGTCCCTCCATCCGCCATACATCCAGGTAATTCTGGAACCTCGACCACAAAGGACTTATCCTCTTCGCTCCAGTAGATTACTAATTCATATTTAATCAACATCGTATTCTCCTAATCGGTATTTCACTAGGATAGTCCTAACCTGTTTGACCTGATACGGTTTAGCTTTGCTACCCTTAGGTTGTAAATTGATGATTTCATCGACGCCAACTCTACTAAAAATATGATGGCCGCCCTTCAACAGCCGGAATAAACCGACCCAGCCGACCCTTCTATTCAGGGGGAGTTCATTCAATCTAGCGGTAAATTAATGTATGTCCATCAATAGTCTACTACAAGATAGAATACCCCTGAACAAAAATAAATGGCCACCCTTTGCGGTACACATTTACAGCCGATAATACATATTGCTATGCCAGAAGGTGCACCAGCTCAAAGGCCGTCATTTGCCTTTCCTTCTTAAAATCGGTTCTCTAAACTCTCTCACAACGAAGCACCTCATAAACGTGGACTCACTTTCGTGCCGGACAAATCTTGAATCCGTAGATTGTGACAATGTTTCAAATCTCCTTGGTTTTTATAAGCCTAACAAGTAACTAAACAGTTTCCGCATATTTTGTACACCAGAATCATCAACTTAACAATACTCTCTTTACAACGCCCATTTTTCTAAACGGTATAACACCCCAATATTCAAGCTATACGGTTTCCGATTAACTCCACTATTGAAACTTTACCTACCCCTCAAACCATACCTATCTTTTAAAACAACAAATAAAAGCCCACACAAATTGAATGACCCAACAACCCAAAAGCTACAACCAAAATTTATCAAACAATTTCACCATCAAAACAGTGCTTTTTAAGACAGATAATGCTACTATCTAGCTATTTGATCGCTTTATCAAAACCTACTGTCGATGGACGCCCTAACGCAACACAAACCGGCTTTGGAATTCAAAAGCACAACCATTAATGTACCGACTTTAATCCTAAGCAGTCCTAATCTGACCGAAATTGAAGCGTTGCTGAAACAAAAAATTGCGCAAGCGCCCGAATTTTTCAGGCATTCGCCGTTGATTTTAGATTTACAAGCTTTATCCGATCATCAGCAAGAATTGGATTGTAGCGAAACTATTCGTTTATTAAGAAATTTAGACTTTTTACCCATCGGCATTCGCGGCGCGAATATGGCTCAAAAAGAAGAGGCCGCCACTTTGAATATTCCGGTTTTAAGCAATTTACCTCAATCCTCAGCAGCAGCCGAACCGCCCCCGAAACCGCCGGTAGAAAAAACCACAGCGGAAAAAATTGACGAACCGACGAAACCCATTGAAAATATGCTTATTAACCACCCGGTGCGCTCCGGGCAACAGGTTTACTCAAAAGCGGATTTAATCGTTACCGCAACGGTCAGCGCTGGCGCTGAAATTATCGCGGAAGGCAATATTCACGTCTATGGCTCATTAAGAGGCAAGGCTCTGGCCGGTGCGTCAGGCAATAGCAATTGCCATATTTTTTGTTCCGACTTGCAGGCTGAACTCATTTCAATCGCCGGCACTTATCAAGTCAGCGATGAAATTTCTGATACCGCTAAAAATACGCCGGTGCAAATCAGTTTGAAAGAGCAAAGCTTGGTCATCAACCCCCTAAAATAATCTATATTTATATCGAACGCTATTGATCAGCGGAGGAAAAAACATTGGGCAGAATTATCGTCATCACATCAGGTAAAGGCGGTGTCGGAAAAACAACGACTAGCGCCGCTATCGCGATGGGTTTAGCAAAGAAAGGACATAAAACAGTCGTCATAGATTTCGATGTGGGATTGCGTAATTTAGATCTGGTGATGGGTTGTGAAAGGCGCGTGGTTTATGATTTGATTAACGTCATCAATGAAGAATCCTCCCTCAACCAGGCATTGATTAAGGACAAGCGCTGCAATCAATTATTTATCTTACCCGCCTCGCAAACGCGGGATAAAGACGCTCTTTCGCAGGAAGGCATTGAAAAAATCCTCAATCAACTGAAAAAAGAGTTTAAATATATTGTTTGTGATTCGCCTGCCGGCATTGAGCGCGGCGCACAATTAGCCATGTATTTTGCCGATGACGCCTTCGTAGTGACCAACCCGGAAGTTTCTTCGGTGCGCGATTCCGACCGCATGTTAGGAATCCTGGCCAGCAAATCGCAGCGAGCGGAAAATGATGAAGAACCTATTCAGGAATATTTATTATTGTCACGTTATTCGCCCAGCCGAGTGAAAATGGGCGAAATGCTCAGCGTTGAAGATGTGCAGGAAATTTTATCCATGGATTTACTTGGCGTGGTGCCTGAATCACAAGCTGTGCTCAATGCATCCAATAAAGGCATTCCTGTCATTCTGGACGAGCAAAGCGACGCAGGGCAAGCTTATGCGGACATCGTCGCCCGTTATTTAGGCGAAGAACGAGAGCACCGTTTTATTGATGAAGAAAAGAAAGGCCTTTTTGGTAAGTTATTCAGGAGCAAATAAATGAGCCTGCTGAATTATTTTCGATCAACCAAGCCGAATTCGGCTTCCGTTGCAAAAGATAGATTACAGATTTTAGTCGCGCATGAGAGAGCTACGCGCAATCAACCCTCTTACCTGCCTGAATTACAAAAAGAACTACTGGCGGTTATACAAAAATACGTTAACGTAAATGATGATGCTATTACTGTGAGTTTTGAGCAGGAAGATAATCAAGAGATGCTGGAATTGAATATCGTACTGCCTGAAGAGTCGACAAAATAAACGATTTTGTAACCCTTTTAGCGACGCTTTATCCGCCGCTAGTTTATGTTTTTTTAACCTTTTAGAGAGGAACTATTATTATGTCTGAAGATATTATCGGCGCAGCCGCCGGCAAAATTTGGGAGTATTTGAACGAAAATGAGGAAGCCAGCGTTTCCAAAGTTGCTAAAGAAACCGGCTTGGGGAAAAACGAAGTTCAGCGCGCCATAGGCTGGCTGGCAAAAGAAGACAAATTGAGTTTTGAAATCAACGGCCGCACTGAAACGCTTTCTTTGAAATAAAGGACTATTCTGTGCTACAGGGTGCGCAATGCGCACCCTAACCCGCCGCGCGCTGTCAGCGGTTACAGTAGAAATATTGTCGCCAAACCCAAGAAGGCCATAAAACCGATTACATCGGTAACCGTTGTTAATAACACCCCGCCCGCCAGGGCTGGATCAATACCCATTTTATCCAAAATCACCGGAATACTGGCGCCCGCCAAAGCCGCGCACACCAAATTAATGACCATTGCCGCGCCCAGCAGCAAGCCTAAGCTCATACTCTGGAACCAGATACCACCGATACTGGCGACCACCACCGCCCAGACAACGCCATTCAAGCTGCCTACCGCCAGCTCCTTCAAAAGTAATCGACCGGCGTTGGCGCTGCTGATTTGTCGCAAGGCCAAACCACGCACCACCAAGGTTAAGGTCTGACTGCCCGCTATACCGCCCATACTGGCGACAATCGGCATCAATACCGCCAAAGCGACAATCTCTTTCAAGGTTGCCTCAAACAGGCCGATCACCCAGGAGGCCAAAAAGGCGGTAAATAAATTAACCCCCAGCCAAACCGCTCTGCGCTTGGCGCTCACCCCGATCGGCGCAAACATATCTTGCTCTTCATCCAGACCGGCCATACTCATAATCGAATGGTCGGCTTCTTCCCGGATCACATCCACCACATCATCAATGGTGATGCGGCCTAATAATTTTCCGTTTTCCTTAACCACCGGCGCGGAAACCAAATCGCGCTGTTCAAACAAAATGGCGACATCATGAGCGGGCATCTGATAAGAGATGGTCTCCGGGCGCTTATCCATCAAGCTGGAAACTTTGGTTTCGCCGGAATGCGTCAGTAAAGCTTCAACCGATAATATGCCTTTTACGATATCGCTACGATCCACCACAATTAAGCTGTCGGTAGAAGACGGCATTTGCCCGCGCTGTCTTAAATAACGCAAAACAACATCCAGGGTAACATCCGAGCGAATCGTCATCACATCCATAGACATTAAGCCGCCGGCGGTATGGTCATCGAAGGCCAGCGCCGTCTCCATCCGGTTGCGCTCATGCATGCCGATAGACTCCATCACCTGAGACAACAACGGTTCCGGCAATACATGCAGCAAATCAACCATCTCATCGGATTCCAGGTTTTCCGCCGCCTTGATCAAATCATTTCGATCGGTAATCGCCAACAGGCTTTGACCGACTTCGGTATGCACCCGCACCAGAATTTCTCCCATTACATTGGGCGGGATCACTTTCCAAATGCTCTCTCTCTGCTGATAATCCAGCGCCTCAAGGATATGCGCGGTTTCCGCAGGGTATAGCGAATGGATAAAATTTCTAATCTCAAATTGCGAGCCTTTTTCCAATACCTCCTGCGCCTGATCCAATACAGTCTTTGTTTTTTCTTGAGTTGCCATAAGTTACTGGTGATAAAAATTGTTATTATTCAATCGCAATTGCGAGATTGTTATGGCGCAACCATTTTTAATACAGCAAGCAGCGCCTTTCCTTGTTACAAAAGGCATATAATACAACGATACGCCGTTAATGGCATCCCAAATCGACGCTTATTCAGGAACGTTCAGGAAATAATTTCGACAACTGACTTGCCTTTTTATCCGCCTTCTGCGTTCCACAAACAGTTACATAGCTTGCTATGCGCCTGTTTGTGCGCCTTGAAGGCGAATAAAAATTCTTCGCCAGTTGCCGAAATTATTTCATTCCCGTTCCTAGCTAAGTTCTCGGTGCCTGACAATAATATTCTTGCGACTATCCTTAAAATATACGCCCAAGGCCTCCGTCAAATAAACCGAGCGGTGTCGTCCTCCGGTGCAACCGACCGCGATTGTTAAATAGCTGCGATTATCTGCTTCAAAACGCGGCGCCCAGCGCTCAACAAAACCTAAAATGTCTTCAAAAAACTGCTTAACCACGTCTTCTTCCTGCAGAAAATTGACAACGCCTTGGTCAAGGCCGGTCAAAGGTCTCAACTCCTTAACCCAATAAGGATTCGGTAAACTGCGGGCGTCAAAAATAAAATCCGCATCTAACGGTACGCCATGCTTAAAGCCAAAAGACAACAATTGCATGACCATCTGTTTTTGCTCGCTTTCACCCAACTGGCTTTTCAAGATTTCCCGCAATTGATGATAGCTGGTAAAGCTGGTATCAATCACAATATCAGCGCATTCGGCAATCGGCCTCAGCATATCCTTCTCAATCTGCAAGGCCTCTTTCAGCGGCACATCAATATTAGTCAAAGGGTGTCGGCGACGGGTCTCGCTATATCTTTTCAACAAGATATTTTCTTCCGCCTGCATGTACAGAACCTCGCACACCAAACCTTGGCCTCTGATATTTTCAATTTTGGCGAAAAAATCTGTTAATTCTTCAGTCTGATTGCGCGCATCAATGCCGATAGCAGTCTTGGCGTAAGTTCCTTGATCCTTAAGCATGATTTGTTGGACAAACTCGTCCAACAGCGTAAAGGGGAGATTATCAATACAAAAAAAACCGTTATCTTCCAGGGTATCGAGCGCGATACTTTTACCTGAACCGGACAAACCGCTGACGATAAGAAGTTTCATGTTCCTAATGAATGGTAGATTGGAAAATTCAGCTCAACAAGGTCTATTTTTCGGCTGAATGAAATTATACTTCGCGCAACCACGGTTACGGTTTTCTATCGGCTGTTTTTGGCCGATAGCGGCATTGCTCTCGACCAAAAACACCTCGCTACAAAATCCGCACCCGAGACCACGCGAAGCATAAAGACAAGTTTCGGCGCAACCGCATCAAAACCGCTGCCGCCGAAACCGGGAATGAGTTTATCGATGACTGTTCGTTTTTTCCTTATGCTTGATAATTTGACGATCCAACTTATCAACCATGTTATCAATGGAAGAATACATATCCTCCTGAGTATCTTCGGCGAATAACTTTGCGCCGCTGACCTGCACGGTCGCCTCAGACTTTTGTTGTAATTTTTCTACGGTCAAAATAACATGAATATCGGTTACGTTATCAAAATGACGCTTTAATTTACTGATTTTTTCTTCAACATAGTTTCTTAAAGAATCGGTTACTTCTACGTGATGTCCAGTTACACTGACTTGCATAAATATACTCCTGTGTTTACAAATTTTTTTCGGCAATTCAGACCTTACTGATGTTCAATTTGTACCGCATCATAACTGAAATTGCGCGTTCGTTATTGATTAGCCGCTTTTATAGCAGCCTTTTTCTTTGGCTCGATGACGGAATCGATAAAGATTCCCGGTATTTTGCTATGGTCCTCCTGGCAACATTAATTCCTTTATCTTTTAATATTTCAGTAATTTTACTATCGCTCAACGGTTTGGAAGGCGTTTCACTGGCCACTAATTCTTTAATTAAGGCCCGAATGGCAGTGGCGGAACATTCGCCTCCGCTTTCTGTAGAAACGTGACTGGAAAAGAAGTATTTGAATTCGATGATGCCATTCGGAGTTTGCATATATTTCTGCGTCGTCACGCGTGAAATCGTGGACTCATGAAGTTCCAGTTCTTCAGCAATATCCCGCAAAATCATTGGTTTCATCGACACCGCCCCGTGCTCGAAAAAATCGCCTTGCCTTTCAACGATGCATCTTGCGACCCGCAGCAAGGTGTCATTTCGACTGTGCAGACTTTTGATAAACCATCGCGCTTCCTGCAAATGGTCTTTCATACTGGTATTTTCGCGGCTATTATCGGCTCTTTTTATTAACCCGGAATAGACCGAGTTGACCCGTAACTTCGGCGCAATCTCCGGATTCAGACTAACCAGCCATTGACCGTTGATTTTGTTAACGAAAACATCCGGCACAATATAATCCGAATCATAATTTTTAAAGTACGCCCCCGGCTTAGGATCCAAAGTACGAATCAAGGCGATTACTTCGCGTAATTCCGCCTCATTAACCTCCAACCGTTTTTTTAACTTATTCAGATCATTACCCGCCAATAAATCCAAATATTGGGTAACCAACTCCAAGGCTTCCGCCTTCCAAAGCGTCTCATCATTCAATTGCAGCAATTGGATTTTCAAACAATCCGATAAATCAGCCGCCGCCACGCCAGCCGGGTCAAAATTCTGAACCCGATGCAAAACTGCAGTTACCTCATCGTCCTCTAAATCTTCAAGGTGATCTTGCAGGCCATTGAAAATATCTTCCACCGTCAACCCTAAATAACCGTCATCATTAACCGCATCAATTATCGCCGTAGCAATCACATGATCGCGGTCAGAAATCGGTATCATTTCCAATTGCCACATTAAATGATCAATTAAAGTTTCGACCTTACTGCGAAACGTTTCAAACTCAACCGTTTCTGTATCAGCAGCGCTGGAAACCGGCCCGGAAGCCTCATAAACATCGTCCCACGTGGTATCGACCGGCAATTCATCAGGCATATCGGTTTGTGAACCTTCGCTGGTGATTTGATCGCTGACATCTTCTTTAGGCTCAGGCTTTTCCTGGCTGACCACTTCTTCTTCATCCACCTCTAACATCATATTGGACTCCAAAGCCTGCTGAATCTCCTGCTGCAGATCCAGAGTCGAAAGCTGCAACAATTTGATCGCCTGCTGTAACTGCGGCGTCATTGTTAAGCTTTGTCCTATGCGGAGTTGTAATGATTGTTTCATATTCTCAAGGTTTATAAACTAAAGTTGTCACCTAAATAGACCTTACGGACTTCCGGATTGGCGACAATATCCGCAGTATTGCCCTCGGCAATAACCGTTCCTTCATTAAGTATATAGGCTCGGTCACAGATTTCCAGTGTCGCCCTAACCTTATGCTCAGTAATTAAAATGCCGATGCCGCGACGTTTTAAATGATCAATGATTTCCTGTAGATCAATCACCGAAATCGGATCGACGCCTGCGAAAGGCTCATCCAATAAAATAAATTGCGGTTCGGTCGCCAAAACCCTGGCGATTTCAACCCGGCGCCGCTCACCGCCCGACAAGCCCATCGCCACTTGGTCGCGCAAATGGCTGATGCCGAACTCCTCTAACAAGTCCTCAATCAATAACTCGCCTTGACCGCCTTCCAAATGCGAACAAACCTCAACCACGGCGCGTAAATTTTCAATCACCGTCAGTTTACGAAACACCGAAGGTTCTTGCGGCAAATACCCTATTCCCAGTCTAGCACGACTATGCATAGGGTGATGGGAGATTCTTTGCTCATTTAGCATAATTTCGCCGCTATCGGCTTTAATCATTCCCACAATCATATAAAAGCTGGTCGATTTCCCGGCCCCGTTCGGGCCTAATAAACCCACCACTTCGCCGCTGTTGACTTCTATACTGACCTCATCAACCACCCGCCGTTTGTTGTAGCTTTTAACCAATTGAAAAGCGCTTAAACATCCCATTGTCGTTAACCACCATTACTCGGCTTGATCACTGTGCGCACCCGGTTTCGATCAGAAGACTGATCGCCGGCTTTCGTCAGCGACAACTTACTATTATAGCGAATAACTTCACTGGTCACTTTATTGCCGCCCTGCCAAACCACCGCTTTTTTTTTCAATATTAACAAATCTTTAGCCGGATAATATTCGCCTATTAAGGAATTTCCCTTAATTTTTTCTTTACCCTTGGCCGGTAATTGTTCAAATCGGGCCGGTTTGCCCGTCGCCACTAATTTATCAATGGCGCCGTTCTTTAAATAAACCACTAATCTGTCTGAATCAACTCGCAGGCTCCCTTGCTGAGTCACCACATTGCCGGTATAAGTACTGGTTTGCGCTTGTTCGTTATACGTCGCCGTGTTGGAATCGATATAAATGGGCTGCCGCGAATCGCTTTCCAACGCCCAACTGGCGGCGCTGAATAAATACAAACATCCCAAAACACTATTAATTACTCTCATAGCGCCCTTTTACTCCGGATAAAAATGTTAATTTGATCGGTTTAAGGAATTTAATCTTCATGCCCTGCCCCACTGTTTTATTGGGCGGCATAATAAGTTCCGATCTGGATTGAGATTCGGCGGTGTGAGTCGGCAAATGTACTTTCATATCTGAACTGTTAATAGTGATTGCCTTATCCTGCTTGCCGCCTTCTTTACTGATTTTCACTTGACCATTCAACATCAAGTTTTCGCCGTCCGCTTTGAGAACAGCCTTTTCCGAAGCGATCACCCACGGCGCTTTTTCTTGATCGTATAAAGTCAATTCCGGCTGCTGTAAATGCATTGAGCCGTCCAGACTGACTTTAAACATCATATCCGCAGTCAGCTGATTGATCGGCAAGCCCGAGGCATCTAATTCAACTTTTTTATATTCAACGCTGAAATAATCGACACTGTGCTCATCAATTTCGGAAATCACATTGGGCTGCTTTTCAAAAATTGTCGCCATCCACCCGGTAAACAAGGCGAGTAAACAAATAATCAGATAAATTCCGGCTTTTTGAACAAACATAAAAAATCAAACCGCCGTCAAGACTGCAAATAGCTATCCAGAACTTTCGGAAAACTACCTTGCGCCTGCATAATGAAATCACAAACCTCGCGCACCGCGCCCAATCCGCCATTAGTTTCGGTGCAGCAATCGGCATGTTGTTTAACCGCAAAATTGGCGTCATTCACGGCAATCGCTAAACCCACCCGCGTCATCACCGGCAAATCCAATAAATCGTCACCGACATGAGCAGCCTGCTCGGCTTTAATATTCAGTTTATCCAGAATTTCAGCCAACGCCGCCAGCTTATTTTCATGGCCTTGATAAACCAGCTCAATGCCTAATTGTTTCATCCGCAACGCCACTGAAGCCGACTTGCGACCGGAAATCACCGCCACCTCCACGCCGGACTGACGCAACAATTTAACGCCATGACCGTCTCTGGCGTGAAAGCATTTATATTCATTGCCTTGGTGATCAAAAAACAAGCGCCCATCAGTTAAAACACCGTCCACATCCAATATCAACAGCTTCAAATTTTTAGCCTTGCTTAAAACCTGTTCTAAATTCGCCATACCGCTCAATGCTTCCATCAAACAATGCCCGCCTTTAATAAATCATGCATATTCAACGCGCCCAACAAATGATCTTCCTCATCAACCACTAATAAGGCGTTAATTTTATTTTTTTCCATCACTTTCATCGCTTCAGCGGCCAATATATCTTGTTGAATTGTAAAACAGGGCGAGGTCATAACGGAAGCGACGATTTCCTTATGCACATACAGGTTTTTTTCCAACATCCGCCGCAAATCGCCGTCGGTAAAAATACCGATAACCTTATTAGACTCATCCACCACGGCGGTCATGCCTAATTTCTTTTCAGTCATTTCCAGCAATATTTCCGCAACCAGTTGACCGCTGTTGACCGTCGGTAATTCCCCGCCTTGATGCATTAAATCGCTGACCTGCATAATCAAACGTTTTCCTAAACTGCCGCCGGGATGCGACAAGGCAAAATCATCTCGGGTAAACCCTCGGGTCTCTAATAAGGAAACCGCCAAGGCGTCGCCCATGACCAAGGCGGCGGTAGTGCTGGCGGTCGGCGCCAACCCCAACGGGCAAGCCTCCTGCGCAACGGAAACATCTAAATGAGTAGTGGACAGCCGGGCCAAAGAAGAGTTCGGATTGCCGGTCATCGCGATCAACGGCACGCCCAATCTTTTGATAATCGGCAAGATGGTCAACACTTCATCAGTTTCGCCGGAATTCGACAATGCTAATACCACATCCTGGGTGGTAATCATGCCTAAATCGCCATGCCCGGCTTCGCCCGGATGCACAAAGAAGGCCGGGGCGCCGGTGCTGGCTAAAGTAGCGGCAATCTTGCCGGCGATATGGCCGGACTTCCCCATCCCAGTCACCACGACTCGACCTTGACAGGCCAGCATCAACTCACAAGCGGCGACAAACTGATGATCAATTCGGGCCGCCAAATTCTCCACCGCCTGTTTTTCCACATCAATAACCGCTAAAGCCAAAGCTTTCAGATTATCCGCATGCCCGCTCATGTTTAGGCCGCCGCCACGCTTTGATAGACCGTAAACTGGTAAGCGCAATAAATAACCAGCAGTATACTCCCTTCGATGCGGTTAATGGAGCCGGTTTTTTTACGATCATAACCCACCACAAATAACAGCAAAGTCAACACCAACATCACGGGAAAATCTCGGCTTAAGACGCTGTCTTCCACCATTCCCGGGGCAAATAAAGCGGGCATGGAATAAACCGCCAACAAGTTATAAATATTGGAGCCGATCACATTGCCCACCGCCAACTCATCTTCATTTTTCAAGACGCTGGATATGGAGGCCGCCAGCTCCGGCAAACTGGTGCCTAAAGCCACAATCGTCAAACCGATAACCAAATCGCTGACCCCCAGCGTTTGCGCGATATTAACCGCCGCCCACACTAATAAGCGAGAACTTAACAGCAAACCAATCAAACCCAGTCCAAACAATATCCAGGCTTTTTTCATCGGCATCGGTTGCGGAATTTCCTGCTCAAGATTATGTTCCAAAGGATCATTGACAATGCGATTGGCTCTGGCTTCGCCAATCAGCCAGGTTAAAAAGGATACCAACATGAATAATAAGATGACGCCGTCTAAAAACGTCAGCCCGTCAAAAGCCAGTAAATAACTGACCACGCTGATCGCGGTCAAAATCGGCAATTCCCGTTTCAACAAATTCGACTGAAATGCCAACGGCGATACCAGCGCCGTACACCCTAGAATCAATGCGACATTGGCAATATTGGAACCAATCGCGTTACCCACCGCCAAACCGCCGTTTCCTTGTAAAGAAGCAATACTGGAAACCAAAATCTCCGGCGCGGAAGTACCCAGCCCCACGATCGTCAAACCGATTAATAAAGGCGAAACGCCAAAGTTTCTGGCAATCGCGGCGGTGCCGTCAACGAACTTATCCGCCGCCAACACTAAAACAGCCAAGCCAACGATTAAAGCGATAAAATATATGGACATGTCTTTACAAGGCTTAAAATTTGCTTATTATGGCACGAATTTTAAAAAAAACCTTGTGAAAAAGGCCACCGTTCTTTATTTCATTGACTTATCACCCTCAAGTCATAGAAAATGGCAGATTTTCTAAACAAACGTCCGGGAGGCTGTCGGGTTATGGCGATCATAATGAGAGGCGTGAAAAATCGAGATCATTTGCTATGATTCCGAGCATGGAAAAGCGTGGGCAACCGCAAAACATCGTATCCATCAAAAATCTGTCATTTTCTCGGCATGACAGAAAGATTTTCGATGACATTTCGCTGCAAATTCCGCGCGGCAAAATCACCGCTATCATGGGACCCAGCGGAACAGGCAAAACCACCTTGTTAAAATTAATCGGCGGCCAGATCAAGGCGGATCAAGGTGAAATCAAGGTGGACGAACAAGCCATAGGAGAATTATCACTGTCCGGCTTATACGCCTTGCGCAAAAAAATGGGCATGTTGTTCCAAAGCGGCGCATTGTTAACCGATTTAACGGTTTACGATAATGTCGCCTTCCCGTTAAGGGAACATACTCGGCTAACCGAATCAATGATTCGGACTTTGGTGTTAATGAAACTGCAAGCCGTCGGCTTGCGCGGCGCCCGCGATTTAATGCCTAATCAACTTTCCGGCGGCATGGCCAGAAGAGTGGCGTTGGCCAGGGCAATCGCCTTAGACCCGACGATGATCATGTATGACGAGCCGTTTACCGGACAAGACCCGATTTCGATGGGCGCCTTATTACATTTAATTAAAACGCTGAACAATACTTTAGGTCTGACCAGCATTATCGTCTCCCACGATGTGCAGGAAACCGCCGCTATTGCCGATTACATTTTTATATTGGCTAACGGTAAAATCGTCGACCAGGGAACGCCGCCGCAAATTGCCGACACCCAATCGGACTGGGTTAAACAATTCATGGGCGGCGATGCCGACGGCCCGGTGCGCTTCCATTACCCGGCGCCCGATTACGCCGATGACTTGTTAATGCTCGGAAAATAAGCTGATGATTTATTTATTACAACGCCTGGGCCGCACAACCTGCAACAGCCTGGCCAAAACCGGGCGCAGCGCCTTTTTTCTAGCGCACGGTTTATCCGGCGTTACCGACATCGCTTTGCGCCCTTATTTACTGATTAAGCAACTGTACTCAGTCGGCGTTCTGACTTTGCTCATTATCACCATTTCCGGACTCTTTGTCGGCATGGTTTTAGGCTTACAAGGCTATTACACGCTGTCCGATTTCGGCGCAGAAGAATCCTTAGGGGTCATGGTGGCGGCGTCGCTGGTTAGAGAATTAGGTCCAGTAGTTTCCGCTTTGTTATTCGCCGGTCGCGCCGGTTCGGCGTTGACCGCTGAAATCGGCTTAATGAAAGCCACCGAACAATTGTCCGGCATGGAAATGATGGCGGTAGACCCGATCAAGCGCATTATTTCCCCGCGCCTGTTCGCCTGCATCCTATCCGTGCCGCTATTAGCCGCCATCTTCAGCAGTATCGGGGTCATCGGCGGCCACTTAGTCGGCGTCGGCATGCTCAGCGTTGACGAAGGCGCATTTTGGTCGCAAATGCAGTCCAATATCGATTTTTATGACGATATTGTCAATGGCATCATTAAAAGCGTCGTTTTCGGTTTTATGGTCGCCTGGATCGCTTTATTTGAAGGTTACGACGCTGTCCCAACCTCCGAAGGGGTCAGCCGAGCCACCACCCGCACCGTAGTCAACTCGTCATTTAGCGTATTGGCTTTGGATTTTATTTTAACCGCACTGATGTTTGGAGATATTTAACATGCAGCATTCCTATACCCAGGACACTTTGGTCGGCCTTTTCGTCGCCTGCGGCATTGGCGCATTATTTTTCATGGCTTTACAAGTCAGCAATCTGGGCGCTTATAATCATCAGGAAAGCTACCTCATCACCGCCCGCTTCGAAAACTCCGGCGGTTTAAAAGTAAAATCGCCGGTATCTGTCGCCGGGGTGCGAATCGGCCGGGTTACCGCCATTACTTTTGACTTGCAAAGCTATGAGTCTGTCGTTGAAATACAAATTGAAGCAAAATACAATACCCTGCCGGATGACAGCAGCGCCAGCATATTCACCGCCGGCTTACTAGGCGAACAATATATTTCCATAGAGCCGGGCGGTTCGGAAACGTATTTGGAAAACAATAGCGAAATTGATCTTACCCAATCCGCCATTGTGCTCGAAGAAGTGATCGGTCAATTCCTGTTTAAAGCGGCGGCGGATGAATAATGGCGGATTTGCAGATTGTCGAACAAACCAAGGGGGATTTCACGGTAAGCGGCGACATGACCTTCCCTTTAATCAGCCGAAAAACCGTCAGCATGATCAATTTCGACGGCGATACAGACAGTTACAGGATTGATTTAGCCAAGGTTGACAATGCCGACAGCGCCGGTTTGGCGCTGCTGGTGGAATGGATCAGACAAAGTAAAAAACAGGCCAAGGCGATTTCATTCGAAAACATTCCCGAACAATTAACCGCCCTGGCCAAACTCAGCGGTTTTAACAATATCGCTTTTTTCAAAGATTTAGTTAGCAAAAACAAGTAAAAATACGGTTCCCAAATGGATAAACTTTTAATCAACGGCGGCAATGCGCTTAACGGTGAATTACGCATTTCAGGCGCAAAAAACGCCGCCCTCCCGATCTTAGCAGGCGCTTTGTTATCCGAAACGCCTGTCACCATCGGCAATATCCCCCATTTGCATGACATTACCACCACCATGGAATTGTTAGGCCGCATGGGCGTGCAACTCACTGTCGATGAAAAAATGAATATCGAAGTAGACAGCAGCACCATCGACAAATATGAAGCGCCTTACGAACTGGTGAAAACCATGCGGGCGTCGATTTTGGTGTTAGGTCCATTGTTAAGCCGTTTCGGTCAAGCCTATGTTTCTTTACCCGGCGGTTGCGCCATCGGCACCCGACCGGTTGATATCCATCTGGATTCATTAATCAAAATGGGCGCCGACATCAAAGTCGAATCCGGATATATACATGCGACCGCCAAAAAACTGAAGGGCTGCCGCCTGGTGCTGGATAAAATCACCGTCACCGGCACTGAAAACTTATTAATGGCGGCGACATTGGCGGAAGGCGTCACGATTATTGAAAACGCAGCCAAAGAACCGGAAGTCAGCGACCTGGCCTATTTTCTCAATAAAATGGGCGCAAAAATCAGCGGCATCGGCACCGATATTCTGGAAATTGAAGGCGTGGAGAAATTAGGCGTTGAAAACCTTCACTACGACATCATGCCCGACCGCATCGAAACCGGCACTTATTTAGTCGCCGCCGCCATCACCCGAGGCAAAATCAAGGTTAAAGATACTTCGCCGGATATTTTAGACGCAGTATTGGATAAACTAAAAGAAGCCGGCGCAAAAATCACCGCCGGTGAGAATTGGATAGAATTAGATATGGAAGGCCGGCAAGCCAAAGCCGTCAGCCTGAGAACCGCTCCATACCCGGCCTTTCCGACCGATATGCAAGCCCAGTTTACCGCCCTGAATTCAGTGGCGGAAGGGGTCGGCATCATCACCGAGACGGTATTCGAAAATCGTTTCATGCATGTGCAGGAGTTACAACGCATGGGCGCGAATATACAATTGGAATCCAATACCGCCATTTGCACCGGCTCGGAAGCGCTGACCGCTGCGCCGATGATGGCTACCGACCTAAGGGCTTCGGCCAGTTTAGTGCTGGCTGCGTTGGTGGCTGAGGGCGAAACCTTGGTCGACAGAATTTATCATATAGACCGCGGCTATGTGCATATTGAAGAAAAACTCGCTCAATTAGGAGCCTCCATACGTCGCATACCCCGATAGGAAAAACAATGTTAACAATCGCAGTTTCTAAAGGACGCATCTACGAAGATGCGCTGCCATTATTGGAAGAAGCCGGCATCGTGCCGATAGATGATCCGAAAAAAAGCCGCAAGCTGATTTTACAAACCAGTCGCGAAGATGTGCGCCTGGTGATTATCAGAGCCACTGACGTGCCGACTTTCGTCGAATACGGCGCCGCCGATATGGGCATCGCAGGTAAAGATGTATTATTGGAGCATGGCGCGGAAAATTTATATGAACCGCTGGATTTAGGCATTGCCGGTTGTCGCCTGATGACCGCCGCCCCGGTCGGCGCCCCGCCGATCAGCGGACGCATCCGGGTAGCCACCAAATATGTGAAAACCGCGCAGAGTTATTTTGCTGACTTGGGCATACAAGCGGAAATCATTAAGCTGTACGGATCTATGGAATTAGCGCCGCTAGTCAGTCTGGCCGATTGTATTGTGGATTTGGTGGACACCGGCAACACCTTAAAAGCCAACGGCCTTGAAGCGCGCGATTTAATCACCCATATCACTTCGCGTTTAGTGGTTAACAAAGCATCGATGAAAATGAAGCACCGTGATATTCAGCCTTTGTTAGATCAATTTGAAGTCACTTTGCAACAACGCAATAACAGTTAGGTTATTTATGTCAGCAATCAGCATCACTCGCCTGGACAGTCAGGCCGACAACTTTAATCAGCAATTACAAGCGCAATTGGCTTGGGATGAAAGCGACGATTTAAGCGTTCATCAGCGGGTGCTTGAAATTATTGCCGAAGTGAGAAAAAACGGCGACAAAGCGGTTATTGAATACAGCAATCGTTTCGATCAATGTCAATTCAAAAAACCGTCTGATCTGCAACTGGACCCGGCCAAATTAAAACAAGCCTGGGACAGCCTCAGCGCGGAAAAAGCCGATGCTTTACAAACCGCCGCCAACCGCATTCGCGCTTATGCCGAAGAACAAAAAATGCAATCCTGGCAATATACCGAGGAAGACGGTACGGTTTTAGGCCAAAAAGTCACCGCTTTAGATAGGGCGGGGCTTTATGTGCCCGGCGGCAAAGCCTCATATCCGTCTTCAGTGCTAATGAACGCCATTCCCGCCAAAGTTGCCGGGGTCGGCGAGTTGATTATGGTAGTTCCGACACCGGCCGGCGAAACCAACCCCATGGTATTGGCCGCCGCTTACTTGGCGGGAGTCGATAAAGTATTTACCATCGGCGGGGCGCAAGCTGTCGCCGCTTTGGCTTACGGCACCGCATCCATCCCGGCGGTTGATAAAATAGTCGGACCCGGCAATATTTATGTCGCCACCGCCAAAAAAATGGTATTCGGACAAGTGGGAATAGATATGATCGCAGGCCCTTCGGAAATTCTGGTGATCTGCGACGGCCAAACCAACCCGGACTGGATCGCGATGGATTTGTTCTCCCAAGCCGAGCATGATGAAAACGCACAAGCGATTTTGATTTCCGATGATTCGGCCTTTTTAGAGAGCGTTGAACAATCCATTAATAAGTTATTGCCGGAAATGGAGCGCGCCGAAATTATTCGCGCATCCTTGCAAAGTCGCGGCGTACTGATTAAAGTTGCCGATTTGAATGAGGCGGCTGAAGTCGCCAATCAAATCGCGCCGGAACATCTGGAATTATCGGTCGCCGACCCGGAGACTTTAAACCGGAAAATCCGCAACGCCGGCGCAATATTCATGGGGCGTTACACAGCCGAAGCTCTGGGCGATTATTGCGCCGGACCCAATCATGTTTTACCGACTTCCAGCACGGCGAGATATTCTTCGCCATTGGGCGTTTATGATTTCCAAAAACGCTCTAGCATTATTAATTGCTCTGCACAAGGCGCGGACAAACTGGGGAAAACCGCATCCGTTCTAGCTAGAGGCGAAAGCTTAACCGCTCACGCCCGTTCTGCGGAATATAGAATTAAGGAACGTACATGAAATTACTTGAACATTTGACTTGTCTTTTTTCTCGTCTTCGGCGTTGCACAAACAGTTACATAGCTTGCTATGCGCCTGTTTGTGCGTCTTGAATACGAAAAAAAATCCTGCGCCAAATGCCCAATTTATTTCATTCCCGTTCCTAAATAAACCAGTCATCAAAAATTTAACGGATATGTCTCAGAATTTAATCCATTCATTATTTAGAAAAGAAGTGCTGGCCATGTCGGCTTACCCGGTCGCCGATCCGGGCAAATTGATAAAACTGGACGCTATGGAAAATCCTTATCAATGGCCTGAACAGGCGCTTGAACAATGGCTGAAAACCATTAAAAACAGTCCGTTAAACCGCTACCCTGATCCGCAGGCCAAATCCTTAGCCGCCGTCCTGAAAACGCTTTATCAGGTTCCAACGGAAAGCGAACTTATTTTGGGCAACGGCTCAGATGAGATCATTCAAATCCTGTTAATGGCCTTAGCGCCGGACGCACATATCGTCACGCCGGAGCCGGGTTTCGTCATGTACAAGCAAATCGCCCGTAGTTTAGGGCTGAATTACCACGGCATTGCATTGAATGCTGAGGATTTTTCCTTAGACATGCCCGCCATGCTGGCGGCGATTGAACAATATAATCCCGCTTTGATTTTTCTGGCTTACCCGAACAATCCGACCGGTAATTTGTTTTCCGAACAACAAATAAAAATCTTGTTGCAAGCGACTGAAGGATTAGTGGTTATCGATGAAGCTTATGCCCCCTTCACCGACGCCACATTCATGCAATCGCTGACAGACTATCCGAATTTACTGGTCATGCGCACGGTTTCTAAACTGGGTTTGGCCGGATTACGGTTGGGCTATATGGTTGGCGATAAAAACATTATCGCCGAGCTGGATAAAATCCGTCTGCCCTATAATATAAACATACTGACCCAAATAACAACAGAATTCGCTTTGCAACACGGCGATTTTTTGACCCGGCAAACTCAAACCCTAAGACAAGAGCGCGACGCTTTACTGCAACAATTACTACAAATCGAACAAATCAAAGCATTTCCAAGTTCAGCAAATTTTATTTTGTTTAAGTCCTTAAACAAAGACGCGTCTGCAGTTTTTGAATCAATCAGAAACCAGGGCATTTTGATTAAAAACATGTCTGCTCACCACCCATTATTGGAAAACTGTTTACGGGTCACTATCGGCACAGAACAAGAAAATGCATTGTTTTTAAGCGCATTGAAAAAAGCATTGCACTAATATGGTTTTTTCAATGCACCAATGTTGCCCGCTAATCCGGGCTAACGATTAATTTCCATTTACAGCTTCAATATTCCCAAACAGTAAGGTATATTGAGCCTGTTAATAAAAATAACGATGCGGAAATACCGCGTCACATAACAAACAGGAGCGTTACATATGTATAGTGAAGGCGTCGATAATTCTAAACGCCAGTTTCTGACCTCGGCTTTGACCGTGGTTGGCGCCGTAGGTACAGGCTTCATCGCTGTACCCTTCCTCTCCCAAATGCAGCCCAGTACAAAAGCAATGGCGGCGGGAGCTCCGGTTGAAGTGGATCTCAGCAAAATGGAACCCGGTCAAATGATCCGGGTGGCATGGCGCGGTAAACCGGTATGGGTTCTTAATAGAACTCCGGAGGTGCTGGAAACTTTGGCGACATTGGACGATAAACTTGCAGACCCGTTATCTAACGAATCCATACAACCCGAAGACAGTAAAAATCCCATGCGCGCGATCAAGCCTGAGATTTTTGTTGCAGTCGGTTTATGCACTCACTTGGGTTGTTCTCCGACATTCCGTCCGGAAATCGGCCCATCAGATTTAGGCGATGAATGGAAAGGCGGTTTTTTCTGTCCTTGTCATGGCTCCTGGTTTGATCTGGCCGGTCGCGTCTATCGCGGCGTACCGGCGCCGACCAACCTGGAAGTCCCACCTTACCGCTATATCAATGACAATCTGATTATTGTCGGTGAAGAACAACAGGAGGCTGCGGCATGAAGCATAAAATCACTGAATGCACGGATTGGTTTTTAGACCGGTTTCCATTAACAAAGTTATGGAATGACCATATGGCGCATTATTATGCGCCGAAAAACTTTAATATTTGGTATTTTTTCGGTTCATTGGCGTTATTCGTTTTGGTCATGCAATTGGTCACCGGCATCCTGCTGACCATGAACTACAAACCCGATGCTGATCTGGCTTTTGATTCCGTAGAATATATTATGCGCGATGTCAATTGGGGCTGGCTGGTTCGATACATGCACTCCACCGGCGCCTCAGCGTTTTTCATTATCGTTTATCTACATATGTTTCGCGGAATAGTCTACGGCTCTTTCAAACAGCCGCGCGAATTGATCTGGATCTTCGGTATGCTGATCTTCGTCGCCTTGATGGCGGAAGCCTTCATGGGCTATTTATTGCCTTGGGGACAAATGTCTTATTGGGGCGCTCAGGTCATTATCTCTTTATTCAGCGCGATTCCGGTAATCGGCGATGATTTATCATTATGGGTGCGCGGCGACTATGTGGTCTCAGACGCCACCTTAAACCGCTTTTTTGCATTCCATGTTATCGCGGTGCCTTTAGTTTTGATTATTCTGGTATTTTTACATATCGTCGCCTTGCACGAAGTCGGCTCCAACAACCCGGACGGTATTGATATCAAAGCATCTAAAGACCCTTACGGGGTTCCGGTAGACGGCATTCCTTTCCACCCTTATTACACAGTAAAAGATATCGTCGGCATCGGCGTTTTCATGTTCTTTTTCGCGGTGGTGGTGTTTTATATGCCTGAACTGGGCGGCTACTTTTTAGAAGACGCCAACTTTATTCCGGCCGACCCTTTAAAAACGCCTGAACATATCGCTCCGGTTTGGTATTTCACCCCTTTCTATGCGATTTTAAGAGCGGTGCCGGATAAATTCGCCGGGGTTATCGCCATGGGCGGCGCAATTGTAGTCTTGTTTCTACTGCCTTGGCTGGATAGAAGCCCGGTTAAATCAATACGCTATCGCGGCGGCATATACAAAAAAGCTGTGCTGTTATTTGTCATCAGCTTTATCGGCCTGGGCTACTTAGGCACGCAACCGGCAACCCCGACAGCGACCATGTTTGCAAGAGTTTTGACAGCTGTTTATTTCGGTTTCTTTTTGTTAATGCCGCTGTATACCCGTTGGGAAAAATTCAAAGAAATTCCGAATCGCTTGACCGAACAACCTAGTCTGGAAGACCGCTTACCTGGCTGGATTGCCGCCGCCGATGAAATGGTTCCTAAGACGCCGGTAACGGATGAGCAAGGACAAACCGTGGAAAAAAGAAGGCCGAACACTGCTGCGATTGGCAAAGTATTGGTTCGTAATGCAAAAAAATTAAAAGAAAGCCTTGATTAACTATGAAAAAATTCATTTATATTCTGTTATTAATTTTGCCGGTCAGCGTTTTCGCCAGCAGCGGCGGCATGGATCTCGACGATGCCGATGTTGATATGTCGGATTATTCTTCTATTGAGCGCGGCGCGAAATATTATGTAACCTATTGTCTGGGTTGTCACTCCACCAAACATATGCGTTATAAACGCATTGCTTTGGATCTGGAACTGGATGAGGCCAAAGTGCTGGAAGCAATCGCTCCATACGGCGCCAATATCTATGACCCCATGCTGACTGCGATGAACAAACACGATTCGACAAAATGGTTCGGCACCAACCCGCCGGATTTATCGTTGATTGCTCGTTCACGCGGCGCGGATTGGTTATATAGCTACCTGAAAGGCTTCTATAAAGACTCAGACAGCCCTCTGGGAGCCAATAACGCTATTTTCAAAGATGTCGGCATGCCGAACGTTTTATGGCAATTACAAGGCGAACAGTCGCCCGTCATCAAAAACGAAAACGGCCAGGAAGTTATCACCAAGCTGATTTCCACCAAACCGGGCACAATGTCCGCCAAGGAATTCGACAAACTGGTCAATGATCTGGTTAATTTCCTGGTTTACGTCGGCGAACCCGTGCAATTGGAAAGACAAAAAATGGGTAAATATGTCTTATTATTCATCTTTTTGTTTACAGCAATTGCCTATTTGCTGAAACGTGAATATTGGAGAGACATCCATTAATCCACCAACCTTGCGCAATCATCGTGATTGCGCAAGCCTCCTCTTCCCCCCTAGCCACACAACTGGTTCTAAGCGTAAATATCCCTCATAAAGCATCACTTCCATCGGCCTTCGTTGTTTATGGCAATTCTTGAAATTCTGTTTTTTCAATTTGTTAAGCAATGCACCCATTATTGGCCGCCATTTTCGAAATCCGGGTTAAATTTCCATGTTATAATGCGCCGACCTGCAACAAATCGCATATCGAAAGAGGTTATTCTCAGTGGCAAATAATACCACCCGAAAATCTGTAATGACTCTTTTTTCCTCACAAACATGCGCAATGAGTCATTGCGCCAGGCTGGTGCTTCACGAGAAAGGCATTACCGCCGACATTGAGTACTTTGAAGCCTCCGATCCGCCTGAAGATCTGATTGAACTAAACCCCAACGGTACTTCGCCTACCTTGGTGGAAAGGGATTTGGTGCTTTATGATTCCCGGATTATTATGGAATATCTGGATGAGCGTTTTCCGCATCCGCCCCTGCATCAAATGGACCCGGTTTCTCGGGCCAATTCTCGAATGCTGATAAAACGCATAGATCAGGACTGGTATCAATTATTGGATGAGATTTTACATTCCGGCGAAAAAAAATCCGCCAGAGCTAAAAAAATGCTCAAAGAAAGCTTGATAGCCTCAGCGCCGGTTTTTGAAGCGACGCCTTATTTCATGAGCGACGAATATTCCTTAGTGGATTGCGCTATCTCGCCATTGCTATGGCGATTGCCCAGCCTCGGCATAGATATCACCACCCTGGGCCGCGGCATTACCGCTTACTCCAACAGGCTATTTTCCCGAAAAGCTTTTCAGAACAGCTTGAGTCCCTTAGAACAAGAAATGATTTCATCCAAAAAATGACTTCACTAAAACCTTATCTCATTCGTTCCATTTATGAATGGATCATCGACAATCATTTAACGCCGCATCTACTGGTCGATGCGGCTCATGAAGACGCCATCTTGCCTGAGGCTTTTGTCGAAGACGGTAAAATCGTTTTGAATTTACGCCCGGAAGCAATTAGGGATTTGCTGTTAGGTAATGAAGAAATCCAGTTTAACGCCCGATTTTCCGGCGAACCTATGCAAATCGTTGCGCCGCTCAGTTCCATCTTGGCGATATACGCTAAAGAAAACGGCAAAGGGATGATTTTCGATGATGATGAATATAACGATGACACGCCTCCTGAACCGCCGGAAAAGAAAGCTCGGCCCAACAAGCCGCAATTGAAGGTCGTTAAATAAAATATTTATTTATCTCCCGGCGAGTATAAGGTGGAAATTTTCGATTTACCCTCTGCGCCGCCATCCTTTCCGGAAATAATTTTCGCCGCGCCGCGCCTTTTCACTTGATCAATGCGTATAATTTCATGCATGGGGATAAAGGAACGCTCCACGCCTTCAAACTCGGCGCGAATTTTATCCTCCGAAGGATCCACTACAATTGAACTTTTTTCACCAAACAAAAAACCTTCTACAATCACGAATCCGTACATATCGCCTTGATAAACGCTTTTCGCATAAAGCTCATAAACCTGTTCCTGGTTTACAAAAATAATTTTATAAATATTCTTTTTATCTGTCATAAATTTGATTATTTCTCCGCCAAAGCATCGGCGCAACTTAATTCCACCAAGGTAATATCATCCGCTTGCTGCGCTTGACCGCGAAACCTCAACACTGCCTGGCTTAAGAAAGTTATTTCCGCCCGGCTTTGCAGCATTTCCGCTATTGAGCTTTCTAAGCGAAACTGTCCGAACTCTTCTTCATCCTGATTAACAACTTCCGTAATGCCGTCTGAATAGGCATACACATGATCATCAAGGCTTAACTCCAGGGTCTCCGCTTGATTAAAATCCTGCGGAATAATGCCCAAGGCCAGCATTGATGACTGAATTCTACGCCATAATTGATCGCCGCGATAAATTAACACCTCCGACATGCCGCAATTGAGGACTTTTAAATGCATGGAATGACAGGAAAATTCCAGTAATATTACACCCAGAAACAGTCCGGTAGGCATTTTTTCCAATAATTGCCGATTAATTTCTCCGGCTATTTCAGAAAGCGGCAGGCCTTTTTCGGTCATGGTGTAAAAAATATCGAACACGATCGGCCCGCAAACCGCCGCCATCAAGCCATGCCCGGTAAAGTCTCCCAACATAATATGTCGAGTGCCATCCGGTTTATTGGCCGATAGCAAAACATCACCGGAAGTTTTTTCCACCGGTTCTTCCAAGCAACGCAAATCGCGATCATAAAATACTTTGGAAGATCGCATTTTTAAAATGATGTCTTCTATCGTTTCGCGTTCGAAGGTTAACTCCTCTTTGGCCTTTTTTAACTCCGCCTGTAATTCAAGCATCCGTTTGCCGGACTGCAAGCGCGCTTTCAATTCGGATTGATCATAAGGTTTGGCGATATAATCGTTGGCGCCGCTATCCAGACCGTTAACAATATCTTTAACATCATTTCGAGCGGTTAATAAAATAATGTAAGGAGGTTCAATTGATGCGCATTCAGCAATCCGCCTACACAAACCCAAGCCGTCCAGATTCGGCATTTCCCAATCGATTAATAATAGCTTCGGCGACTCGGCTTGCTGAAAAACCTCCCAAGCCAATTCGCCGTCTTCCACGGCGATAGGATCGTAACCCCATTTTTTCGCCATCGCATTTAGCATAGTCCGCGAAGTTAAGTCATCTTCGGCAATTAACAATTTCATGACAAAACCTCATTCATGTGTTCCGTTAATGCCGCAAAATACGATTCCAAATCTTTTTCTTTTTGTTTTAGTCGCACCATATCGCCTTGTTTCCCGGCTTGCTCTATTTCATAGCTCAATCCGCTTAACGCCATAGCTCCGACATTAGCGGCGGAGCCTTTAATTTTATGCGCTAGAGAAGCTGCTTGCTCAATATCATCAGCGGACAGAGCTTGTTTAAACTTATCAATTTGAACCGGCATATCCTGTAAAAAAGCATCCACAACCGTTTGAATCAATTCCTGATCATCCATCAAGCGTTCGCTTAAAGCCGGATAATCAAAAACCGGCGCTTCCTTTTCAAGTTCTTCTTCGCTTTGCTCAGCCACCGCTGCCGCCTCGGCATCAGCTTGTTGTTTAAGTTCGCTCTGTTCGGCGCGGCTTGACGCCAACCAATGCTCCAGCTTTTGTTGTAAAACGGCAATATTAACCGGTTTGGAAATAAAATCATCCATTCCAACCGCCATGCATTTATCCCGGTCGCTTTGCATGGCGTTCGCCGTCATCGCAATCACCGTCACCTGATGATTACGCACTGCGGATGATTCATCTCTAATCGCCTCTGTCGCGGAAAAACCATCCAACACCGGCATTTGACAGTCCATAAACACCAAATCATAGTTTCGCACACTCAGCTTATCTAAGGCTTGTTGCCCGTTGTTAGCAGTTTCAATTCGTAAACCAAATTTTTTCAGCATTCCCTTAGCAACAATTTGGTTGGTCTCATTATCATCCACCACCAACACGTCGGCATCGAATTTTGGCATTTTTTCTTGTACGCTATGTCGAGTAATAATAGGTTTAGTTGTATTAGAGGCGTCAACTCCCGCCATTTGTTTCAACGCTACATATAAATCAGCCAAATGCACGGGTTTGCTCAAATAAGCGGAAAAGCCCAAATCCTGCATTTTCTTAGCGTCGCCGCGCTGCCCTTTGCCGGTAATCAAGGCCGTTTTTATGCCCTGCAATTGTTTATCCTGAGCCATTATTTTCGCCAAACTAACCCCGTCCATACCCGGCATTTGCATATCGATCAATACTAAAGTGAAGGGTTTCTCAAGCGCAGCCGCTTCATACAGCGATTGTAAAGCCTCCGGCCCGCTGCTGGTCATCTCGCAAGGCACTTTCCAATAACTTAAAAATTCCTGCATGACCTCGCGGTTGGCCTGATTATCATCAACCACTAAAATTCGCTGACTGCTTAACGCTTGCAAAGGAAAATCCGGCGTTTTTTGGCTAGAGTTTTCTAAATCCAGGGTAAACCAAAAAGTAGAGCCTTGATCAAGCTCGCTTTCTATACCGATTTCGCCGCCCATCATTTCAACCAATTGTTTACTAATCGCCAAGCCCAATCCGGTGCCGCCATATTGTCGCGTAGTTGAGCTATCAGC
>SPJM01000300.1 GCA_006844585.1 Methylococcaceae bacterium
TAAAATTCCGGATACATTTGTTTGAATCCATTTAAACGTTTTTGTCGCCTCTGTAACCGCGTTTGATAAATTTGCTTGATTTTACTTAACTTATCGCCGCCTAATATAGCCTCATTTCTTTTGATTTCTTTTAACCCTTCATGGGCCATTAAAATACCGGCAATATCATGTTGGATGCGATTAGCGAAACGTCTTTCCTGATACTTGACTAACAACCACAGCGTCCCATTAAATTTCGACAACAAACGAATTAAAAATAATTCTATGCGGATAAACCGATTATGCTTAACGTTTTCCGTAATCTGCTGATGATTTATATCATGGCTGTTCGGATCATCAACATAAATCGCCCGCTCGCTATCCTCATTTAAAATATCCTTGAATGTGACATAAGTGTAATAATTCATCAAACCGATTTCGTGCAAAAACTCTAATTCGCTACGTTCTGCATTTAATGCGCTTAAATGAACCTGTTCCAAGCGCTGAACTTTACTAAAATCCAGTCTTACTTGTTTTAAATCATTTTCCAATGCAGCACCCAGCGAATTTTGTAGCTGATTATCCAATAACTTCATTTGGTTGAAGCGCTCCAACACATCATTAACGGAAAGCTTCACTCTTTCTCTATTCTGCTGATACTCCGCCCATTCGCTATTGGATAAACGATCAATTTTCAAGCAATGAATTAAATGACGTATCGTCGTCGCATTCAATAATAAACTGATCATCACCACGCCGACCGTTAAATCGATCAGTAATTGTTTTTCAGGTAATTGATCCGGAATCGACAACACGATGGCGATTGCCAGACCGCCTTTCAAACCGCCCCACCACATAATATGCTGCTCATTAAGACACACTTTCGGCAAGGCGAAAAACCGCGTGGTTAACGGTACAAATAGATAAACGCTGACCGCCCTCGCCAGCAACACCGCCGCCACCGCCAATAAAACCGAATCCCAAGAGCCGATTAAATTAAAGATATCCACAGACAGCCCGATCAAAATGAACAGCAAACTGTTACAAATTAACAGCAAAACTTCCCAGCTACTATGAACGGTATGCGAGGTTTCATGAGAGACCCGCATCAACCCGACCAGATTTAAACAAATAGCAGAAGCTAACACCGACATAACGCCGGAAACATGTAACTCTCGTTCGGCAATGAAAAAACTAAAATAAGCTAAACAAATGGAAAAAACCACCGTAATAGTGTCATTGCCATGATAAAAACGCACCATCATTTCGCTAAATAATAGCCCGATGACTGCGCCTACCGCAATACCGCCGATAAACACTCTTAAAAATTCCGGCGCAATGCCGATGGCGTCATCGACGGACAAACCGGCGGATAATGCGGACGCCAGTATAATATGAAACAGCACGATTGCCGTCGCATCATTCAATAAGGATTCGCCTTCCACTAAAGTCATCAAGCGCCGCGTGACCCCTAGTTCTTTAAATAAGGCGACAACCGCCACAGGATCAGTCGCAGAAATCAACGCGCCGAACAATAAGGCAACGTAAATATTCAGCGATAATGAATACCACAAGCCCACCCCAACCAATAGCATGGAAATAAACATGCCGGGAATCGCTAAAACCAAAACCGGCAACAGGTTTTTCAGCAAACTTCTGGCGTCTAAACTCAATGCCGATTCAAATATCAAAGCCGGCAAGAACACAAACAAAACCAATTCATTGGTTAAATGAAAATCATGAATCAACCAGGTTTGATTAAACAGCGTTTCGCTTAAATTGATCAATAAGCCGATAATAACCAAAAACACCGAATAAGGAAGCGCCACTTTTCGACTGATGCTGGCGCTGACCATTGCCAACAACAACAACCCGAAAACGAGATACAGTATGTCTAATAATGGCATAGTCGCTCCTCACATCTCGGTGATAGATTGCCGGGCAAAACCCTTTTTGCCAGACGCTGAAATTATAACGAATGCGGGTTTGCCAGGGCGCTTGCAGCCATTCTATCAGATTCGTGATAAGCGCCAATATCTCTTG
>SPJM01000301.1 GCA_006844585.1 Methylococcaceae bacterium
TTTATGTTAAGACCGATTATCAACAACAAGATATTACCTGGCAACACTTTGTCTCTAGTGGTCCGCAGGCTTTTTTGCCGCTAACAGGTTCGTATGGTTCGGTTGTTTGGTATAACAGCGCTGATGAAGTCAGGCGTTTAAAAGCTTTGTCTAATGAAGAGTTGGGGCGGGAGTTGATGGCGACTTTTCCCAAAGAGTTAGGGCGGGTGGAGGTTTTGGCGACGGCTAGTTTCCCGTTAAAGCGTCAACATGCGCAGCATTATGTGAAGCATGGCGCGGCTTTGGTCGGCGATGCCGCGCATATGATTAATCCGTTGGCCGGACAGGGTGTCAATATCGGCTTGTTGGATGCGGCGGCGCTAGCGGAAGTATTGGTGGAAGCGGCGGCCCAAGGGAAGGATATTGCCGAGCAGACGGTTCTCAAAAAATATGAGTCGTTAAGAAGAAATGAAAATTTAAAAATGATGACTTTAATGGATGTGTTTTATCGTTTTTTCAGTAATGATGTGTTGCCGCTAAAGTTCTTTAGAAATTTAGGGCTGGGATTGGCGGAGCGTATTAAGCCCGCTAAGCTTAAAGCCATGCGTATCGCTATGGGTTTGGAAGGCGATTTGCCGAAATTGGCTAAAGGCGAGTTATTGTGATGTCGGTTGGCTGGTTTTGTAGTTTGTTAAAGTTATTTGTTAGATTTTTGTATTAAGTTTATATTTAGATTAGAAAAAAAGTTTTTTTTGTTCTATTATTACGCAAAATGGTTGAAGGTTTGAAGTAATATGGAAAAAAGAATTTATCCGCGTATTGAGACTAAATTGCCGGCCATTGTTATGAATCAAGATGGTGTGCGCTTTAGAGGTGTAGTGGTAGATGCCTCCAGCGAGGGCTTGAGTATTGAATGCAGCATTATGGAGCGTAACCAAGTGACGCCGGGGGGGTGTTTTGTGCGCCAAGGAAAGCCTGTTGAGTTGGCGGTTTTTTTAGATTTGCCGGAGGAAAACGATCACGATGAAGAGTTGCAGATTCTTTGTCATGTGGTGTTTTCACGCAGGATTTCCAGTAGTCGTTGTAAAATCGGCATGCAATTTATGTCTTTTGAAAGCGGCGATTATGAAAATCTATTGTGCTATATCGAATCGTTATTGAGTCATCAAAGGTTTGGTTAGGACTGTGAGGATGCAAGGTTTCGCCCGGCAATCCTTTGCTAGGCGTTCTGTAGCTGTAGTGGTTTATTCTTTTAATAATTCCATTAATCTGTTGCGTAAACTGCTGAGGCGGTCGCTGTCGGTGATTGGGTTGGCGCGTTCATCGGTAATGTAAAACATATCTTCAACTCGGCTGCCGATAGTGGTGATTTTGGCGTTGTGCAGTTGGATGTTTTTCTCAATAAATGCTCGGCCGACAATGGCCAGAATTCCGGCTCGATCTGTTGTAATCAGCTCCAAAATAGTGTGTTTTTTCAGAGGGTCGTCCAGAAAAGAAACCCGTGTTTTGATCGGAAAATGGCGTGCTTGTCTAGATTTTTTGCGATCTGAAGTTGCGGGCTTTTGGTCCGTGTTGATGAGTTTTTCGCGTAGAGTTGTGCAAATGCGCGCTTCGCGGAATAAATCGGTGATCGGTTCGCCGGATTGCTCCAGAATTTGAAAGCTGTTGATAGCGTAATTTTCTTCACTGGTATTGATGCGCGCGTCAAGAATGGTGAGGTTTAGAGCGTCCAATGTTGCTGCGCAGCTTGCAAAGATTGTGGGTTGGTTTTTTGTGTAAATAAATATCTCGGCGCTGCCGCGTTGATTTTGCGGACGCAGTAATACCAGCGGTAGCTCGTCTTCCGTGCAGCCGGCAATGGCGATGGTGTGCCAGGCGATTTCTTCCGGAGAATAGCGCAATAAATAGTCGTCGGAAATGAGTGATTGCCAGCAGCGGTCAATGGTGGGTTGTGTGATGCCGAGGTTGAGTAATTCGATGCTGGATTCTTTTTTGTTGCTGATCAGTCGTTCCGAGCGGCGTATCGGGTTGTGCAGGCCTCTGTGTAAGGCGGTATGCGTTGCTGTGTAAAGCTCTTTTAGTAAGGTGTCTTTCCAGGAGTTCCAGATATTGGGGTTGGTGGCTCTGATGTCGGCGACGGTCAGTAGGTAAAGGTAGTTCAAATGTTCTGTACTGCCTACTTTTAGGGCGAAGTCGTGAATGACGGCGGGGTCGCTTAAGTCTTTCTTTTGGGCTGTTTGCGACATTAATAAGTGGTTGCGCACCAGCCAGGCAATCAATTTGGTGTAATGTTCGGAGATTTTATGTTGTTTGCAGAATTCTATCGCAATGCCTTCTCCCAATACCGAATGGTTGCCTCCCATCCCCTTGGCGATATCGTGGAATAGTGCGGTGATGTATAGGACATCCGGTCTGTTAATTAATAGGAAAATGGTATTGCAAAATGGCAGCTCGTGATTATGTTTCTCTAATGAAAAGCGCCGGAGGTTGCGAATGACGAATAAAGTATGGGCGTCAACCGTATAAATATGGAAAAGATCGTATTGCATTCTGGAAACAATATTGGCGAATGCGGGTAAATAGGCTGCCAAAATACCGTAGCGGTTCATCGCCCGCAACTGTTTGGTGATGCTTTTGGGTTGCCTGAGGATTTCCATGAACAGTTGATTGGCTTTGGGGTTGCTTCTAAATGCATCGTCAATCAAATGCAGGCTTTTCCGTATCAGTCGGATTGTAGTGGCGCGTATGCCTTTGAAGGCAGGGCTTTGTTGTAGTAGTAAAAATATTTCCAGTAAGGTTAAGGGCTGGTCGTTGAAGACATTTTCATGGCTGACTTCCAAATATCCGTTGACGCTGGAGAAGTTTTTGGTAATCGGTATCGAGGATTGTTGATTGTTGGCTTCTATAAAGCGTTCGTCAAACAGTTGTAACAGTATCTCGTTGATGCGTTGGATTTGCGCTGCAGTGTTAAAATAAAACTGCATGAAGCTTTCTACGTCCGGTCCTTGGTCTTCAGTGGTAAAGCCGAATTGTATGGCGAGGTCGCGTTGGTGATCGAACAGCAGTCTGTCTTCACAACGATTAGTGAGCTTGTGTAAGGCAAAGCGTAAGCGCCAGAGTTTGTTGCGGGCCTGAATAAGATCCTGGTACTCCGATTCCGGCATAAAGCCGTACTTGATTAATTCTTTCAGTGTTTCAGATTTATAATGATGTTTGAATACCCAGGCGATAATATGTAAATCTCTTAAGCCGCCGGGGCCTTCTTTTATATTGGGTTCCAGGTTATAAGCGGTGCCGTGAAATTTTTCATGGCGCTGTTCTTGTTCTTCCAGTTTGGCGTGGAAAAACTGTTCGGAGCTCCAAATGTCTTTGGTGAATAGTTGTGAGCGCAGTTTTTCAAAGAGATTCTCGTTGCCGCTGAGCAGCCTGATTTCCATTAGGTTGGTCAAAATGGTTTGGTCGGCGCGGGATTGCTCAATGCTTTCATTTAGATTGCGTATGGATAGGCCAGGTTTGAGGCCGATATCCCAAAGAAAATTGCTGAATGCCGATAGCTGTTCCTGCAGTTGTTGGCTGGGCGGCTCGTTGGTTTCATCGTCCAGTAAAATGCAGATGTCAATATCCGAGTGTAAAAATAATTCGTTGCGGCCATAGCCTCCGGTGGCGATCAAGCAATGTTGATGGGCTTGATTTTGGAGAAAATGGCGCCAGCAGGCGCTTAGCAGTTGATCGATAAATAAGGATTTTTCCCGAAGGACTGGTCCGGCGGGCCGACTGGGGTCGAAATCCTGTTTAAGTTTGTCGTGAAGATTTGTCAGCGCCTGTTTGAGTTGCGGAATAGGGGCGTTGTTTTGTAGCGTTTGGGTAAAATTATCAAGAGTGCTCACAATTCTTCCTGGCGTAAGGTCAGTATTTCGTGGCCGTCTGTGGTGACCAGAATGGTATGCTCCCATTGCGCCGAAAGGCTGCGGTCTTTGGTGACGGCGGTCCAGCCGTCTTTTAAAACCTTCATATGGCGCTTGCCGATGTTTAACATCGGTTCAATGGTGAAAATCATGCCGGGTTTTAAAACCGCGCCTTCGCCGACTTTGCCGAAATGCATGACATGTGGTTCTTCATGGAAGTTTTTGCCGATGCCGTGTCCGCAAAATTCGCGAACGACTGAATAGCGATTGGATTCCGCGTGCTTCTGAATGGCGTGGCCTATGTCGCCTAAAGTGGCGCCGGGTTTGACTTGTTCAATGCCAAGGAATAATGCTTCCCGGGTGATGTTGACGAGTCTTTTAGCATGTTGTTGGGTGTTGCCTATGCAAAACATTTTACTGGTGTCGCCGTGATAATCGTCTTTAATAACCGTGATGTCGATATTAACGATATCGCCGTTTTTGAGTTTTTTTTCGCTGGGGATGCCGTGACAAATCTGCTGGTTGATCGAGGTGCAGATTGATTTTGGAAAACCGCGATAATTCAAAGGCGCCGGAATGGCTTTTTGCTCATTGACAATATAATTATGACAAAGCTCATTGAGATGGTTGGTCGTTACCCCTTCTTTGACATGGGGTACAATCATTTCCAGTACTTCTGCGGCTAATTTTCCGGCGATTCGCATTTTTTCAATTTCTTCGGCGGTTTTGATGGTGATAGACATGCTATGAGAGTGTGGTTATTTGGCTGATGTTTTGTTTTTTATAGTAACATGTAACTATACCAAAAAAGTTTGCGATTAGGTTGGTGTTGTTGAAAAACAAAAAACATGGTATAAAGTGCAGTTCATTTTTTAATTAATACTCACATTTGTCGACACGTTTGATTGGGTGCTGGGCGTACTTCGCAGGAAGTATTACAGTTTTCAAGCGGGATAAATGGAGGCGTAACCCTTAGGACTGAGAATTTTATAAACCCCGAAACTAACTTGTCTTTTTGTCCAGTTTCTGCGTTGTGGAATTAGTTTCATAGCTTGCTATGCGCCTATTTCCACGCCTTGAACCTGAACAAAAATCCTACGCTAGTTTCGGGTTTTATTTCATCCTCAGTCCTTAGTAAAACAGGAGAAAAGTATGGCGGCGGTCAATATGCGTCAAATGCTGGAAGCGGGCGTTCATTTCGGACACCAAACCCGTTATTGGAACCCGAAAATGGCTTCATATTTGTTTGGAGCGCGTAATAAAATTCATATCATCGACTTAGAGCAAACTTTGCCTTTATTTAACGATGCGATGAATTATCTGGGTCAGATGACTGCCAATAAAGGCAGTATTTTGTTTGTCGGCACTAAAAAAGCAGCGCGTAAAGCCGTGGCTGAAGAAGCTCAGCGTTGCGGCATGCCATATGTCAACCATCGTTGGTTGGGCGGCATGTTAACAAATTTCAAAACGATTAAAAAATCGATTAATCGTTTAAAAGAGTTGGAAGCGATGAAAGCGGACGGCACTTTGTATCAACGGTTCAATAAAAAAGAAGCGTTGGGCATGGAGCGCGAGCTGGAAAAATTGGAGCGTAGTTTAGGCGGCATCAAGGATATGAAAGGTATTCCTGATGTGTTGTTCGTGTTGGATGTCGGTTATGAAAAAAATGCCGTCATGGAAGCTAAAAAATTAGGCATTCCAGTGGTCGCGGTGGTCGACTCAAATAATTCGCCGCAGAATGTCGATTATGTCATTCCGGGTAATGATGATTCTATCAGAGCGGTCAGATTATATGCCCAAGCAGCTTCCGCAGCGGTTCTGGAAGCTAAATCAGTTATCCAGGGCGCATCGGCCAAAGATGATGATTTTGTCGAAGAAGTCGAAGCTGAGCAAGAATAGTCAATAGTTTCACAAAGCAAAGCCGGAGGGTTTTTAGACCTTATATTCCGGAATACAACGGTGTTAAATTGCCCGCTAAAAGCTTGTGAAATTTGAAAGCCTTTTTTAAACGCCTCCTTGTGAGGCGTTTTTTTAGTTTAAGATTATTGAGGAAATAGAAAAATGAGTATTACGGCCGCAATGGTTAAGGAGCTGCGTGAAAGAACCGGTTCCGGCATGATGGAATGTAAAAAAGCCTTGGTTGAGGCAAATGGCGAGATGGAAACAGCCATTGAAAATATGCGTAAATCCGGTTTGGCTAAAGCGGATAAAAAGTCCGGAAGAACTGCAGCGGAAGGCATGATCGGCGCAAAGGTTTCTGATGATGCTAAAGTGGTAGCCATGGTTGATATTAACTGTGAAACTGACTTTGTTGCTAAAGGCGATGATTTTGTCGCCTTTGTAAATGATGTGACTGATTTGGTGTTGGTTTCCGATGTTGAGAACGAAGAGCATTTACTGGGATTAAGCTTTTCGAATGGTACGACAGTTGATGAAACGCGTCGCGCATTGATCGCTAAATTGGGTGAAAATATCGCCATCAGACGTTTCGTTAAATACACTGCCGAAGGCGGTAACGCAAGTTATCTGCATGGTAGTAAAATCGGTGTGATCGTTGAGTTGGCAAAGGATGATGCTGAATTAGGTAAAGATATCGCCATGCATATCGCGGCGATCAATCCCGCCTATGTCAGCGAAGATCAAGTGCCTGCTGAAGCGGTTGATAAAGAGAAAGAAATTTTTACCGCCCAGGCTTTGGAAAGCGGTAAACCGGCTGAAATCGTAGAAAAAATGATTGTCGGACGCATCAAAAAATTCTTGGCGGAAATTACCCTGGTAGGACAAGCTTTTATTAAAGATGACAAGACAACCGTCGGGAAACTTTTGAAAAATAAGGATAATGCGGTGATCCGTTTTAGTCGTTATGAAGTAGGCGAAGGAATAGAGAAAAAGGAAGAAAATTTTGCAGAAGAAGTGATGGCGCAAGTAAGGGGCTAATCATTTTCAAAAAACCCGGTTTTTACCGGGTTTTTTGTCCCGTTTGCGAAAGTTTTTTGTCGCCTGTTGTTTGTATGTTTTTAAAACAGAATGGAAGTGGATTATGAGTCAATTGATATGCCGTAGAATTTTGCTTAAGTTGAGTGGTGAAGCCTTGATGAGCGAACAAGGCGGAAATATTGATCCCGAAATAGTCAAGCGGCTGGCCCAGGAAATTAAAGAATTGTGTGAAGCAGGATTGGAAATAGCTTTGGTTATCGGCGGCGGCAATATTTTTCGCGGCGCGGAAATCGCCTCTGCAGGATTAAACCGAGTGACCGGCGACCAAATGGGGATGTTGGCGACTGTGATCAACGCCTTGGCGATGCAGGACGCATTGGAGCATTTGGGGCAACCAGTCAGAGTGATGACGGCGCTGAAAATTAACCAGGTGTGTGAGGATTATATTCGTCGTAAGGCTGTTCGGCATTTGGAAAAAGGACGGGTGGTAATTTTTGCTGCAGGCACCGGCAATCCTTTTTTTACCACTGATTCGGCCGCCAGTTTGCGGGCGATTGAAATTGACGCCGAGTTAATGATTAAAGCGACTAAAGTTAAAGGCGTTTATTCCGCTGACCCGGAAAGTGATGAAAATGCGGTTTTTTATCCATGTCTGACTTATGATGAAGCGCTGGATCAGCGTTTAAAAGTGATGGATACGACGGCGTTGGTGCTATGCAAAGAGAATGATTTACCGATGCGCGTAATGAATATTTTTGAGTCCGGCGCGGTGATGCGGTTAATGAAAGGCGAGGATGTAGGCTCCTTAATTGTTAAGAGGAAAACAAATGATTGATGATATTCAACAAGATGCTTCTGCGCGTATGGCGAAAAGCGTAGAAGCCTTACAAAAAGCATTTACAAAAATTCGGACCGGCAGGGCGCATCCCAGCTTATTAGATCAAATTAGCGTTTCCTATTACGGCGCTGAATCGCCGTTATCTCAAGTCGCAAATGTGACGGTTGAGGATTCAAGAACGTTGAAAGTGACGCCGTGGGAAAAAACCATGGTGCAAGCTATTGAAAAAGCGATTATGGCCTCCGATTTAGGACTCAACCCCGCTACCCAAGGGATGGTGATTCGTATTCCTTTGCCGCCGTTGACTGAAGAAAGGCGGCGCGATTTGGTGAAAATTGTTAAACAGGAAGCGGAGCAAGGAAGAGTTTCTATTCGCAATATCCGCCGCGACGCCAATTCTGAAATCAAAGAAGCTTTAAAAGAAAAAATGATTTCCGAAGATGAGGCGAGAGCGGGCGAAGATAAAATTCAAAAGATTACTGATCAATATATTAAAGAAGTTGAAAAACACCTGGAAGTCAAAGAAGCTGATTTATTGTCCATGTAATTATGCCGACTGATACGATGGAAACAGTTAATCCAAAACATATAGCCATTATTATGGATGGTAACGGGCGTTGGGCGCAGAAACGGAAAATGCCTCGCTTTATGGGCCATAGAGCAGGCGTAAAAACGGTTCGCGCTATTGTTGAGTATTGCGCGGAACTGGAAATTGAGGCGTTGTCCTTGTTTGCATTCAGTAGCGAAAATTGGCGGCGGCCTAAGGCTGAAGTCAGTTTGTTGATGGATTTATTTATGACGACCTTGCAGGGCGAAGTCGATAAATTGGATGAAAATGGTATAAAACTAAGAGTTATCGGCGACAAAACGGCGTTTTCAGAGAAATTGCAGCAAAAAATTGTGCAAGCGGAGATGCAGACCCAAGATAATAAAGGATTGAATCTGGTGATTGCTGCAAATTACGGTGGGCATTGGGATATTGCTCAGGCGGTTAGGACTATTTCCGAACGTATTAAATCCGGGGAGTTGGAAAGCGCTGAAGTTACTGAAGGGCTGATTGCTCAACATTTAACAACGGCGGGCCTGCCTGACCCTGATTTATTTATTCGCACAGGCGGCGAGCAACGCGTCAGTAATTTTTTATTATGGCAGTTGGCCTATACCGAGTTTTATTTTACTGACAAACTTTGGCCTGAATTTGATCAGACCTCTCTTTCCGAAGCGATAGAGAGTTTTAAAAACCGAGAAAGGCGTTTTGGCTATACCAGTGATCAGGTCGCTGATAAACGCCGCAATTAATTGTTTTAGTTGATGTTTTAATGAAAATGTCGACTGGGCGAATGTTCTTAATCCGATAAGCAATAATATTACACACTATGTTAATAAGTCGAATTTTAACCGGACTGGTTTTGGCTATTTTAGCCGGTTTAGCGATATTTCTTTTACCCCCCCTCTATTTTTCCTTATTTGTTGCCTTGATTGTGCTGTTGGCTGGTTGGGAATGGACTAGTTTAGTCGGGATAGAGGCGTTATGGCGAAAAATTGCTTTTATTTTTGCGTTGATTATCCCAATGCTTTTCATTCAATTTTGGACGGTAGTGTTGGAGGTCTTGTCGATTTTATTGGAGTGGCCGAATATCAAAGAATATTCGGGAATATTGGAGTGGTTCGTGATCGGGCCGGTCATCTTTTGGATTTTAACGATGTTTTTGATCAAAAAGGCGCCGAATGAATTGATGGCCTTGGAGCTAAAACCAAAATTAAGAGCATTCATCGGTTGGTTTGTATTATTGGCGGGGTGGATGTTTTTAAGCAAGTTAAAAGCTTATTACGGCTCGGAAATGGTCTTTTATTTTATCCTACTAATCTGTCTGGCGGATATTGCGGCGTTTTTTGTCGGCAAAAAATTCGGCAAAGATAAGCTGGCTGAATTGATCAGTCCGGGAAAAACGGTTCAGGGCATGTATGGCGCTCTGTTGGCCGGGGCTGCTTGCTCAGTTGTATTAAGTATAATTTACGGTTTTCCATTGATTATGGCGGTTAACTTTTTGTTTCTATCGGTGCTGACCGTTCATGTCTCCATCTTTGGCGATTTGTTTTTCAGTTTAGTGAAAAGAAAGAAAGGGGTTAAAGATAGCGGTTCAATCTTGCCGGGACATGGTGGTGTTTTGGATCGTATTGATAGTCTGGTTGCGGCAACTCCATTCTTTTATGCCGGCATTATCTTAATCGGACGGAGCGTTTTCGCATGAAGGGGCTTTGCATATTGGGCGCTACCGGATCAATCGGCGTCAGCACCTTGGATGTGGCGGCCAGACATCCGGATCAATATAAGGTTATCGCTTTAACCGCCAACAGCAATATTGATGCGCTGTTTGAGCAATGTTTGGCGCATCGACCGCAATACGCTGTCGTGGTAGACGCTCAAAAAGCCGCCGTATTTAAACAGAAAATCGAAGACTCGGAAGTGGCTGGTATAGACGTTTTGGCCGGACCGGAAGCTTTGCAGAAAGTCGCCTCGCTTGATTCGGTCGATACCGTGATGGCCGCCATTGTCGGCGCGGCGGGGTTGCTGCCGACGCTGGCGGCGGCTAAAGCGGGGAAAACCGTTTTGTTGGCGAATAAAGAAGCGTTAGTAATGTCTGGCGATATCTTTATGCAGGCGATTACTGAGTCCGGCGCTCATTTATTACCGATTGACAGTGAGCATAATGCCATTTTTCAATGTATGCCCGGTGGTTATGAAACAGGTGAGCGCGCTAAACAAGCCCGGCGAATTCTGTTGACCGCATCCGGCGGTCCTTTTCGGGAGTCCCCTGTGGATACGCTGCATGATGTGACCCCTGAACAGGCAGTGGCCCATCCTAAATGGGATATGGGGCGCAAAATTTCGGTAGATTCGGCCACTATGATGAATAAAGGTCTGGAGCTTATTGAAGCCTGTTTGTTATTTAATATGTCTCCGGATGATATTCAAGTCGTTATTCATAAACAAAGTATTATCCATTCGATGGTGGATTATACGGATGGCTCTGTTTTAGCGCAAATGGGCAACCCGGATATGCGTACGCCGATTGCTCATGCGATGGCTTGGCCGGATCGTTTTGACTCGGGTGTTGAACCCTTGGATATTTTCGAGGTCAGACAGATGGATTTTGAACGACCAAGCTTAGAGAGATTTCCTTGTTTGCGTTTGGCTTACGAAGCTATTAAGGCCGGTGGCGTAATGCCGACGGTTTTAAACGCCGCCAATGAAATTGCCGTGGATGCTTTTTTGAATGAAAAAGTACGGTTTACCGATATAGCAAAAATTATCGAGCAAACGATGGCCGAGTTTAACGCCGAACAGGCGGACAGTTTGGAAATAATATTAGCAACTGATAAGCAGGCAAGAGATGTGGCGGAACAGGTGATTGAGCATAAATTAAACTGATGGAAATCGTAAATAATATTTTCTTTTTTATCGTTGCGATCAGCATCCTGGTGGCCTTTCATGAATTCGGCCATTTTTGGGTTGCCCGTAAAGTCGGGGTAAAAGTACTGCGTTTTTCGGTCGGTTTCGGTAAGGCTTTTTTATCGTTTCGTAGAAGTCCGGGCGATACTGAGTATGTCTTGTCGATTATTCCTTTGGGCGGCTATGTGAAGATGGTTGATGAGCGGGAAGGTCATGTTGAACCGGAAGATCTGCCGTATTCATTCAATCGTCAGCCTTTGTGGGCAAGGTCGGCAATTGTTGCCGCAGGTCCCTTTTTTAATATTATATTGGCTGTTTTTTTGTTCTGGTGCGTTTTGGTGCTGGGCGAAGTCGGTATGAGACCGATAGTCGGCCCGGTGAAGATTGATACCTTGGCGGCGCAGGCGGGATTTCAGGAGGGTGAGGAAATTATCGCGGTTGATGATAAAGCTGCGCCGACCTGGACTGAAGTCATGGGGCAGTTGTTTTCATCCGCTCTGAAGGGGAATCGGGAAATTGCCGTTAAGGTATTGACAGTTGATGAAAGGGAAGAGGTTCGAACGCTATTCTTGCTTGATAGCGATGTGGAAGAGCCGCAAAAATTTAATGAACGCTTAGGGTTGGAGCCGTGGACGCCGGACTTAAAACCGGTCATAGGGCGGGTTATTGAAGATGGCGCAGCCGCCAAATCCGGTTTGAAAATAGGAGATCTTTTGCTCAGCGCCGATGGCGTTGAAATTGACGAATGGATGCAATGGGTTGAATTTGTTCAGGCGCGACCGGAACAATTAATCAATTTGCTTATCGAAAGAGACGGCATTTTAATGGATTTGCAAATCGTCCCGGCTTTAGTTGAAGAAGGCGATAAAAAAATCGGTAAGATAGGCGCGGCCGTTCAAATTGATAAAACCTTAATTGAGTCATTAAAGGTGACTCATTATTTACCGCCTTTAGAGGCTGTTCCGGTCGCTTTTGAAAGAACTTGGTTTATTTCCATCAGTACTTTGAAGATGCTGGGTAATATGTTGATTGGAAAGGTTTCTGTCAATAATTTGAGCGGACCGATCAGTATTGCGCAATACGCGGGGCAAACGGCGGACATGGGTTTGACCCATTTTTTAAAGTATCTGGCCTTGATCAGCGTCAGTTTAGGCGTTTTGAATTTGCTGCCGGTGCCGGTATTGGACGGCGGTCATTTGTTGTTCTTTTTGGTGGAGGCCATTAAAGGCGGCCCGATAGGCGTTCGCACCCAAATTTATTTTCAGCAAATGGGAATGATGGTGCTTATGACCTTGATGGTGTTTGCAGTATTTTTAGATTTGGAAAGAATTTTTCAATAAACAATTTTATTCTTCAGTGTAATCAGATGAAACCCTTAATTAAGATAATCGCACTATTTAGCTTTATTGTATTAGCCCCCGCCGTTTCTGCGGATGAGGCGAAAATTCGAAAGCTGTTGCTTCAGCACATGCCTTCATTGAAGGTAGATTCGATAAAAGTTTCGGAAGCGCCGGGGCTTTATGAGATCAATATCGGCGGAAAGATTTTATATTCATCCGCTGACGGGCGATATTTAATACAAGGGCATATGATTGATGTCGTATCTCGAAAAGACTTAACCGAAGAGAAGCTGGCAACTTCTCGCATCAAGGCGATCAAGGACTTGGGCAATGATCAGTCGATCATTTTTAAAGATGAAAACAGTAAGCATCAAGTGACTATTTTCACTGATATTGATTGCGGATATTGCCGAAAATTGCATGCCGAAATGGATCAATACCTGGCCGAAGGCATCAGCATACAATATTTATTTTATCCAAGAGCCGGTAAAGGTTCCGGCTCTTATGACAAAGCCGTGACTGTCTGGTGCTCAGAAAACAGGAATGAGGCATTAACCTTAGCAAAACAGGGCAAAAATCTGGATAGTATCAATTGTGAAAATCCGATAGATCGTCATGTAAACTTGGGCATTCAATTTGAAGCTAGGGGTACGCCGATGATTGTCACCGAAAAAGGAAAGATATATCCCGGTTATGTGCCGGCGAAAAAGTTGGCTCAAGCATTACAAGCCGATAACTAATTCATTCAGACTTTCTTAACTGATCCTGGGTGGTGAGCATTCTGTTGCTTACCACCATTCTGTAGTTCGGACTTCAGTCCGATACTGCTCTTTGAATTTCAACTAGGGCGGCGTCTGCAAGGCTTATCAGAGCTGCGCCGGTTTATTTTCTTGTCGCTTGCTTCAAAATCTACAAATTATCAAGCCACTCATTCAGTTGTTCGGCGTCATCAAGTTGATAGCGGTCCATAATTTTTTGAGGTAGCGCCCAAAACTCAATGATTTCGTCAGTAAAGTCATGAATGTGGTCTTTATAGCATTTCAAAACTTCAATAGCCTCCTGGGCCAGTTGTTTAGTTGTTGCGTCATATCCTGAAAGATCGGTGTCAGCTAGTAATCTAGGTAATTCTCCCTGCTCAGCTGCGACCAGTTTGCTGCTGGTAAATAAAGAAAACATATTCATCCCTCACCTTGTTGTTGTTTATTGCTCAAATCGACAGTATTTTCTTATAAACTTGCTAATATCATAGGGCTAACAGTTGGTATGGTCTGTAATTTACGTACGTGGGTTTTGTGATATTTTTACCAGTACTGCTTAAAAGTTATAAGATATATTGTTGGTAAAATACTTAAAAAAAATAGCCAATTAGACTATTGTTTAATGAATGTATTAATGATGAAGTGGTAATCTTTTTAGGGCTGAAAAAAGCAAAAATGCATTGATGGAGATAGCCAGTGAAAAACGGAAAGTCGGATAATAAGCCTATCAATAAAGTTTTGATAGATAAAGACAAGCCCCAGTTTTTTGATTTTGATAAGACGTTGCTGGTAGATGATAAGATTGTGGAGAAAAAAAATGCCGTTGAATTATGGCGAGATGGGGCTGAGCGGGCTTTTAAGGCGGAAACGAGTTATTTATTTGCTCATACAATTCGGATAAGTTGCTCAAAAACGGATAAATTTGAGGTAGGAGAGCGAGTGCTCTTAAAGGTGATGGATGAAGAAAAGGAATCGCAATCTTTTCTGGAACTGCCTTGTGAAATTGACAATGTAGAACATTTTTCAAAGATAACCCATTTAGTGCTGAAAATTGAGCAGTCATTAGAAGAAAAGCTTGGCGAATATCAAAAATGGTTTGATAGCTTATCGAAAACGAGTAGATCCGAGGAAGTAGATCATAAGGCGGTTAACTTTATTCTCCAATACTATAAACGAACATTAGTGGGCCATCTGTTATATCCTGTTTTGTTTACCGGTCAACAAATCAGGCATGCTTTTGTTTCAAAGCCCGGCGCCGCTTCATTAAGCTTTGAAGATGAAAAAGGCGGTCATTTATTGATTTCGGCGGACATGTTTTACGGGTGTATCAATCTCCCAAAAAAGAGTGATCGAATACCGCTTTATTTATGGAGTGAAAATAACAAAGTATATTTTTTTTCCGGTCAAGATTATCCTAAATTATCGCCAAAAAAAATTATTCCTTGGTTAATTTCAAAGCCGGATTGGCGAGTGTTGTTATTGTGCAACCGTAAAGCGGCGCCGATACATGATAATCAGTTAGCTGAAATTGAAACCTATGTAGAGTCGGAAACCATTCAAGACGCTGAAAAATTTAAAAACTCATTTGCACAAATCGATTCAGTGACATCGGTATTGGATATATCTTGTTTATTTGAACATGTTTGGCAACCGTTAGAAGAAAAAATTGAAATATCTGCGAAACAGGCTGTGACTGTTAAAGGCGTGGCGGAATATCAAGTCCCATCTTTTAGAATAAAGCGTTCAGAACCACGTTACCAATATGCCATGAAATTAAAAATAGGCAATATGAATGGCGGCGGGGAGATTGAAGTCATAACACGGGATGTTTCATTTCTTGGGATGAGTGCGACAGCTGTTGGCGAAAGTTTGCCTTTTACCGAGCAGGCTATGGTTAGCGTTGAGTTCTTGGAATGGAATGCAAATTTAAAGCAGGGTTTTTTTAAACGAGAAGAACCGTTTGCAGATGTAGAGTATAAAGTTGTTAATCTTTATAAGTCTCAGGATGGCTGGGATATAAGGTTAAAAAGAGATAAGCGAGATACCGACCCTAAAATTAATGCGCTGCTAAATGAAAAGTTGGATGAGGTTAAGCAATCGGATAAAGGTGAAATCAGGAATAATCTTGATTTGTATAAATCTCTGTATTCGGGATTATGGATCGCTAATAATATAGCCGGTCTGGCTTTTTTTATAGGAAAAGACCAAGAGGGGGTCAGAATTATCCAGGCGATTGTTCAAACTGAAGAAAATGCAAAAGTGAGAGCGCCTTTTAAAAGAGCGGATGATTGGCGGTTTTTACAACAATTGGCTCTTCCTGTGGCTGTTGAGTTGAATAAAAATACGCCGGGCATGGAGCCTGAGCCGTTAAATATCGGCATCTATGTTTATTTGGAGAGCTCCGGCGGAGATCCGCAGTGGCGGGTAAAAACGGATTTGGATTTTAATTCCATAGAGGCTAAAGCGAGTTTTGTTAAACAAGCCCTTGAATATTCGCAGCATTATTTTTTTCATGCGGTTGTTTTACCCGTGAAGGGGGGTAAGGATGATATTTTAAATGGCGAATCCAGCGCCATGGTGAGTTTTGCCGCCTTACGCTTAAAACAAATTCATTGCGTTTGTAATAGTTTGATTGCGGTAGCAGAATTGACTAATGTGACTAAGTTAGTTGAGTTTGTTTATCGATCATAAGTTAGTTTGTTTTGTTGGAAACTTATTCCTTCGGTTAAAAATATTGACGTACTTAATGAAAGTATATAAAATTCGTCGGTTATGTTAGATAGATTACCCGATTATATTGACCCCGTTGTTTATGCTGAGAAGCGTAGAGAGTTGATGGGTGAAATCAAAATTAGTGATTTACTGCGTATATCAGACCTTGTTGCTGATAAAAGCGGTTGCGTTTTAATCGATTTGGCTTTTGAAAAAGTCGGTCGGTTGGCGACGGTTCAGGGAAAAATAACGGGAAGCTTGCAATTGGAATGTCAATCGTGTCTGCAATCCCTGGCGTGGGAAGTTGATAGTAAGATACGGTTAGGCGTAGTTTCTTCTTTGGAGGCGGCGGACCGGTTGGCTGCGGAATTTGAACCTTTATGGGTTGAATCTGATTCGGTTTCGCTAAAAGAAATCGTTGAAGATGAAATTATTTTGGCGATTCCCGACTTCCCAAGACACGATTTCGATTGTTTAAAAAAGCCTGAACAGCTTGAAAAATCACAAGAACTTGAGACAGATGAGCGGGAATTGAAAAACAATAACCCCTTTTCCGTTTTGGCTAAACTTAAAGATACTGGAGATTAATAATGGCCGTACAAAAAAGCAAAGTGACGCGTTCCAGACGTGGTCAACGTCGTTCACATGATGCCTTAAGCAGCAAAACTTTGGCGCAAGATCCTTTGACAGGCGAAACTCATTTACGTCACCATATGACCCCTGATGGTTATTTCAAAGGTCGTCAAATTATTGTCGGCGACGACGAAGATTAATCATTTATTATAACGCTCCGCTGATCGGCGGAGTACATCACTTCGTGTTCATTGACTGCTTTGCTAAATGTGTTTTTCGATTTAGCGCATTGCAATGAAAACGATCAACCGGCGGCTGTTTCAATAGCTGTTCAAATCTTCAGGAGTTGGTCTCTAGCGTGAGTTTAACATTATCGATTGACGCCATGGGTGGGGATGTCGGTTATCAAGTGACGATACCTGCATCTTTACAATGTTTAAAGAAAAATCCTCAATTAAAGATCATAATGGTCGGGGATCAACAAATTTTGCAGGAGCAGCTATCACAAGCGCTTGTTGAATTTGAAGGTAGATTAAGCATTCATCACGCTTCACAAATTGTGGATATGGATGAAGCGCCTCAGAAAGCGTTAAAAAACAAAAAAGACTCATCAATGCGGGTGGCAATCAACCTGGTTAGAGACGGTGTCGCAGACGCCTGCGTCAGCGCCGGCAACACCGGCGCTTTGATGGCGACCGCTCGGTTTGTGTTGAAGATGATTCCCGGTATCGATCGACCGGCGATTATTTCTACTTTGCCGTCCATTTTCGGGCATACCCATATGCTGGATTTAGGCGGCAACGTGGATTGTAGCGCAGAGCATTTATACCAATTCGCGATTATGGGTGAAGAGGTGGTTAAGGCAGTCGAAAATATCGATAACCCTAAGGTCGGTTTACTGAATATCGGTGAGGAAGACACCAAAGGCAATGAGCAGGTGAAAGCTGCTGCGACATTGTTGGAAAATTCTTCTTTGAATTATATCGGATATGTTGAAGGCGACTCCATCAATGCCGGTCATACCAAAGTGGATTTGATCGTAACGGATGGGTTTGTCGGCAATGTTGCCTTGAAGTCGATTGAAGGCGCTGCAAAAATGATCGGAACCAAATTGAAGCAGTCGTTTGCTGATGGCGTGTTTTCCAAGTTGGCCGCCTTGTTGGCTTATCCTGTTTTAAAGGCATTTAAGGATAGTATTGATCCGCGTTTATATAACGGCGCAAGTTTTGTCGGTTTGCGCGGATTGGTGATCAAAAGTCATGGGGGTGCGGACGCTAAAGCTTTTGAGACGGCGATTCACTTAGCTGAACTGGAGAGTGAAAAGGACGTAGCGCGTAAGATCAGCGAAAAAGTTGAGTTGGCGATCGCCAATAGAGACGGAGAAGAGTCATGAAAGCCAGAGCAAAAATAATCGGAACCGGCGGCTATTTACCGGACACGATTCGCACTAATGATGAAATTTCCGAGATGGTCGATACTTCCGATAACTGGATTTATGAACGCACGGGTATAAAGTCGCGCAGAATCGCCAGTGCTGAGGAAAGCGCCGCCAGCATGGCGGAAATAGCCGCTAAAGAAGCGATAGAAGTAGCCGGAATTGATGCCGGAGAAATTGATTTGATTGTGGTGGCGACTGGTACGCCCGACCGGGTTTATCCCAGCACGGCTTGCATGTTGCAACATCGTTTGGATATTCGCGATTGTGTTTCATTTGATGTGCAGGCGGCATGTTCCGGTTCGGTTTTTGCTTTAAGCATTGCAGATCAATATATCAGGACCGGCGCGGCTGATAAGGTATTAGTGGTCGGCGCCGAGATATGTTCTAGAATTGTTGATTGGTCGGATCGAAGCACTTGTATCTTATTTGGCGACGGCGCAGGCGCGGTTATTTTGGAAGCGACTGAAGAGCCGGGAATTTTGTCCACGCATATTCATTCTGACGGTGGATACGAAGAGCTATTGTATTGTCCGAATCCGCAAGTTGCTAAAGAATCAGTTAAAGATCAACCCGGTTTTATTCAGATGCGCGGTAATGAAGTTTTCAAAATGGCGGTGAATACTTTGGGGCGCATTGTCGATGAAACCCTGGCGGCGAATGGTCTGGAAAAAACAGATGTTGACTGGTTAGTTCCGCACCAGGCCAATACCCGAATTATCGCGGCGACGGCCAAAAAACTTAGATTGTCTATGGATCAAGTTATCATGACATTGGAAAACCAGGGCAACACATCTTCGGCATCGGTTTTGCTGGCCTTGAACGAAGGCATTCGGGACGGACGCATTCAGCGCGGTCAAATTATTTTGTTGGAAGCTTTCGGCGCAGGATTTACCTGGGGTTCCGCATTAATTAAGTATTAGAGCTATGAGTGAAAATAACAATAACTTAGCATTTGTTTTTCCTGGGCAGGGTTCGCAATCGGTTGGGATGTTGGCCGAGTTGGCCGAATCATTTCCGTTGGTTAAGCAGACATATGAACAGGCTTCCGATGCTTTAGGGTTGGACTTGTGGGCGTTGATCCAACAAGGACCTGAGACGGAATTGAATCAAACTTGTAATACGCAACCGGCTATGTTGGCTGCTGGCGTTGCCGTTTGGCGAGTCTGGTCCGAGCAAAGCGATGTTAGGCCGGATTGGATGGCCGGGCATAGTTTGGGCGAATACAGCGCCATGGTTTGCGCCAATGCGTTAGCATTTGAGGACGCTATAAAATTAGTTGCCGAACGCGGTCGTTTAATGCAGGAGGCTGTGCCCGACGGAGTCGGCGCAATGGCGGCGATCATTGGACTGGAAGATCATCAAGTGGTGCAGATTTGCGACCAAAACGCCGATGATGAAATTGTTTCCGCCGTTAATTTTAACGCCCCGGGTCAAGTGGTGATTGCAGGTCATGCCGGAGCTGTAGAACGCACTATGGCGGCGACCAAAGACGCCGGTGCTAAAAGAGCGCTGAAATTACCTGTGAGCGTTCCTTCTCATTGCGCTTTAATGGCGCCTGCGGCGGAAAAACTGGCGGCAAAGCTGGAAGCTGTTTCAATCAATACGCCTGAAGTGACGCTTATTCATAATGTTGATGTTTCATCACACGCCGCTGGCGAAGTCATTCGAAATGCGTTGCGCGAACAACTGTTTAAACCGGTGCGCTGGGTGGAAACAGTTAGATTTATGCACGACCAAGGGGTCAATACTTTTGTAGAATGCGGTCCCGGTAAGGTCTTAATGGGGTTGAACAAACGTATAGCGAAGGGTGCTGACCATTTAACAATGTATGACCCCGGAACATTGAATAAAGTTGTGGAGCAATTGAATGGATAAAAAAATAGCATTAGTGACCGGAGCGAGTCGCGGTATTGGTCGCGCCATCGCGGAAAAATTAGCAGCGGACGGTTTTTTTGTGATCGGAACGGCGACTTCGGATAACGGCGCTGAAGCAATATCTTCATGGATAGGTGATAACGGCAAAGGTTATAAATTGAATGTTGCCGATGCTGATTCTGTTCATGATGTTTTGAAAAGCATTGGTAATGAATTCGGCGCGCCGGTGGTATTGGTGAATAATGCTGGCATTACCCGCGATAATCTTTTAATGCGGATGAAAGATGAGGAGTGGTCGGATATTATCAATACCAATCTGACATCTATTTTTCGCATGAGTAAAGCGGTGATGCGAGGAATGATGAAAGCTAAGGGCGGCAGAATTATCAATATTTCTTCGGTGGTCGGCTCAACCGGTAATGCCGGGCAGACCAATTATGCCGCCGCGAAAGCAGGAATGGTTGGTTTTGCCAAATCGATGGCTAAAGAAGTGGGTTCGCGTAATATCACCGTGAACACCGTTGCGCCCGGCTTTATCGATACCGATATGACAAAAGATTTGGCTGATGAGCATAAAGCGGCTTTATTGTCATCCATTGCTTTGGGAAGGCTGGGAAGTCCGGATGAAATTGCGCATGCGGTGTCTTTTTTAGCTTCCGATGGAGCGTCATACATTACCGGCGAAACTATCCATGTGAACGGCGGCATGTTTATGCCGTAAAACTGTGACAAAAACCTATTTTCAAGTATAATTCACTCCGCCATCTGGACACTGCGCCAGTAGCGGAATTTCTATAATATATAAACAAAAACTACGTTAAGCGTTGAATAATGCTTTCATTGTTTGGGGAAAATAATTATGAGTAATGTTGAAGAGCGAGTTAAGAAAATTGTTGAAGAACAATTAGGCGTAAAAGATGAAATTTCAAATGAAGCTTCTTTTGTTGATGATTTAGGAGCCGATTCATTAGATACAGTTGAACTCGTTATGGCGCTTGAAGAAGAATTCGAATGCGAAATTCCGGACGAAGAAGCCGAAAAAATTACTACTGTTCAATTAGCAATTGATTATATAAACGAGAATTTATAAAATCTGATAGCTCTTTTTAATCAATAGTCGAACGATACTTTTGGGAAGCTTTTATTCTAAAAGCTTCCCCAGGGCGCCAGCGTAGAGATTACTTAAAGTCATTGCTCTTTGTAGCGAGCTGGTTATTATTTGCGGTTCCGCAAATCGCTGAAGTTTTTTCTCCAATATTTTCTACTACGGTACATCACCTTGAGCACACGTCGAGTTGTAATTACAGGATTGGGCGCTGTTACGCCTTTGGCAAATAATGTTGCTGATACTTGGGACGGTCTTATAAATGGAAAAAGCGGGATTTCACCGATAGATTCCTTTGATATTTCACCTTTTGCCACCACTTTTGGCGGCGTTATTCGAAACCTTGATATAGGCCAATATATTCCATTAAAGGATGCTAAACGCATGGATGGCTTTATCCATTACGGTTTGGCGGCGGGCAGCCAAGCGGTGGAAGATTCCGGTTTTGAAGTTAATGAAGATAATGCTGATCGCATTGGCGTTGCTATCGGCGCAGGAATCGGCGGGATCACCGGTATTGAAGAGTGTTACGCAACTTATGCTAAAAGCGGACCGCGCAGAATTTCACCTTTCTTTGTGCCGGGCAACATTATTAATATGATTTCCGGGAATTTATCGATTAAATATGGATTGAAAGGCCCGAATTTCGCCATTGTAACCGCTTGCGCATCCGGTACTCATAACATCGGCGATGCGTCCAGAATGATTCGTTACGGTGATGTGGATATTATGGTGGCGGGCGGCGCTGAGCGCTGCACGTCTTCACCGACGGCTATGGGCGGGTTTGCGGCGGCGAAAGCCTTGTCGCGGCGCAATGATGATCCTGAAAGAGCCAGTCGACCTTGGGATAAAGACCGTGATGGCTTTGTGTTAAGCGATGGCGCCGGGGTTGTTGTGCTGGAAGAGCTGGAGCACGCCAAAGCCAGAGGCGCGAAAATCTATGCCGAGGTGATCGGTTACGGTATGAGCGGAGACGCCTATCATATGACGCAACCTTCGGAAGGCGGCGAAGGCGCGGCAAGATGTATGAAGAATGCGATGCGGGATGCCGGGATTAATCCTGAACAAGTGGATTATATTAATGCTCACGGTACTTCAACGCCTGCTGGCGATGTCGGTGAAACGCATGCCATGAAAACTGCTTTGGGCGAGCATGCCTACAAAACCGCAATTAGCTCGACGAAATCCATGACCGGTCACTTATTAGGCGCAGCCGGTGGCGTAGAGGCTGTATTTACCGCTTTGGCTATTGACAATCAAGTGGCTCCTCCGACCATCAATCATGATAACCCCGATCCGGACTGCGATTTGGATTATGTGCCGAATACCGCCAGAGATATGAAGATTGATATAGCGGTATCCAATTCATTTGGTTTCGGCGGCACCAACGGAACGTTGATTCTGAAACGTTACGCTTAGGAATGGAGATTTTATAACTTATGCATTCTGACTTGTCTTTTTGTCCGGCTTCGGCGTTGCGAAAACAGTTACATAGCTTGCTATGCGCCTGTTTCCGCGCCTTGAATCCAAACAAAAATCCTGCGCCATAAAGCACAAGTTATTTCATCCCCATTCCTTAACTCCACACAGTGTTTGTGAATGCAATGGATTAACGGCAATAACGAACACTGGATCCAGCATTCAGACCGAGGCTTGCAATATGGCGATGGTTTATTCGAAACCATCGAAATATTGCATGGAAAACCTCGGTTTTTAGCGTTGCATTTACAACGTTTACAGATCGGTTGTGAGCGTTTACTACTGCCATTGCCTGATTTGGTCGATTTATCGGAACAGATCAGGCGGCGCGCTTCGGGATGCGCACATGGCATATTGAAATTGATCTTAACCCGCGGTTCAGGCGGGCGCGGTTATCGATTACCGAGGCCCAGCAATACTACCGGTATACTCATTCTACATCCTTACCCTGTCTACCCTGAAAATTATGCAGAGGTTGGCGTCAATATACGGTTTTGCGATTTGCGTTTAGGCTGCAATCCACGCTTGGCCGGGGTCAAACA
>SPJM01000302.1 GCA_006844585.1 Methylococcaceae bacterium
CGTGAAGTTGGAAACTTTGTTTGGCTAAATCAATTCCTAACACTGTGATCGGTCCTTTTGCGGTATTATTCTTCATGGTTTGTCTCACTTCTGTTTTGATGTTTTCGCTAAAAATTACATCATGGCTTATTTAAAGCCGTTTGGGAAGTGAGGCGGACCATTCCATTAGACTCGATCAAAACCAACGGGGTCAAACCAACGGGGTCAGACTCGATTGGTTTTTGCACCCGCAAGATTAAGGCCTTGTCGGCCGCTACCCCGATTATTTTGCCTACCTTGCCAGAACGGGACTCTCACCCGTTGGCATTATCGACCTTGCTCGGCCGCACACCCCGATTTTTTTTAGCGCTTTGTTCGGCTTTTTACTCATCGTTAGCCAGAACATTCATAGCTCCGTGAATAATCGCGATTACATCAATCTAGTCTGGCTTGATGTAATAGATAATTCTGTATGGCTCCGAAAAAACTTCTCTTATTTGCTCCAAATCGTATTCGGGTACTTTTCGTCCGGATAGTGGAAACTCTGCGACCTGTTTAGATCGTTTTGTGATTTTGTCCACTGTACGTAACGCGTACGTTGTCGAGTTCTGGGCAATATACGCATATATGGCATCCAACTGCGCTTCAGCTGCGTCTGTCCAATGAACCTTCATTCAGACAGGCCGTATTTCTTCCTGATCTCTGCTACATCTTTCGTTCTGCCTGCCTTGCTGTCCTCTAAGCCCTTTTCAATAGCTTCTCGCACATAGATTTTGTACATCAGATCATCCCATGTTGCATCGGGAGGCAACTGATCAATCAATTTATGTGCTTCGTCTTTTCTCACTACACTGGACATATTTTACCTCCAAGCTTCTAGGAGTTTTCAGTTTATCTTTCTAGCCAAACATTGTAGTATCTAGCAAATTACATTTTCCCTAAAATTAAGTGAGTTCGTGTAATTTACCAACAATCTGAATGACAATCTAACATATTAGTTGACAATTTCAAGCTTATTCTTTATTTAGATTAACAACAAAATACGGAAAAGTTCCGCATATCCTCCACCGATTATAATAGCCACAATTTATAATCAAAAAACCCCTATTATCAATACGAATGTGACTCATGCCGTTTTCAAACGCTTTAGTTTTCATCAGGGTAATTGAACTACAGGCTGGCTGATACATTGCTCATATCACTCATCTCTCGCTGGTTGATAGCTCTGTTTTTGATAGACAGTTGTAATCATTTTTCCATCCCAAACAAAACAGTAGTGAGCGCCTTGAATAACTGGGGATAACAGCCTTGGACGGAAAACAGCCACACATTCAGCTTCAGGTTTTCTAACACTGCTGTATACCACTCCGTTTGAATGATTATCTCTAAGCGATTTTGCAAACGCTTGGGCGTTGCCGTATTTTTCCGGATCAGTTATGTAAATTTCCGGCAAATCCTCTTGCATATTGCGTATATCATGAAAAGATGCCGTCAAATCCGAAGCATAGCTGCGCATATCAATTTCTATCGGCGGCTCTTTTGTCGCATGTAAAAACCGCGCACGGTGAAACTTGGTCTCCTCTATAGCGGTGTCGATTTCCTTTGCAGCATAATAAACCCCATAACGTCCATCGGTAAATCGACTGCCTTCCAGGTTAAGGTGCGTAAAAGCCGCCATAATGGGAGTTGTTCCCTCTCCCGAAATTCGATCCTCTGCAGGAACCAGAGAAATATCACCGACCTCATCGCGCAAGCGATCATTTGTTAACCCTTCTATCCAAAAAACAACCTCAAGGTCTTCAGGATCAGCGACCCGATCAAACAGACAAACCGGTGGAAATCGGCTGGAAACAAGTCGCCAACAAGGCCGCCAATCAATCGTGTTAATCTGTAATTCAATCACGACCAACCACGTTGAGCATCCAAATATTGTCTAACCACATATAAGTCCGCAACATGACCGGATAACATGCGATCCAGCGCAGATCTACCCTGGAAAGGCGTGGCCGCATTAGGTCTTTTAATCCAAGCATCGGCAGATTCCGGTTTTGGCAGCAACATTTGCAATGATTTATAGATACCAAATATATAAGATAGTCTTTCTAACTTATCTAAAGTTAACTTTGCGCTTTCAGGATGTTTTTTCCATTTAAAGTAAGTACTTCTTGAATCAAGGCCTAATAATGTCATGGACTGCTCAGAATTAAGTTTCCACAAGGCGGCAATTTTAAAATACGTTTTTAACGCGCTTTTAGAAAGAGTCGCATCATCAAGTGAAATATTATTTTGTTTATTGGATAACATAAACCGCCCCTAAAGTATATTTGTAACCATAATTTAATATTAAGTCTATTTATAAACTTTGTCAAAACCCTTTATAATGCTACCGACAACAAAAAACAAAACCGACTATTGTTGACATATTATGGGGTTTTATTCTAAACTCAACTTAACTTAATCACCAGAGAACTCTAATGAATGATTTAGTGACGCTGGAACAACTTGCGGCTTATATTAATAATCCGACCTCCCCTAAAAACTACCCTATCAACACGCAATTAATAAAGGGCGAAATAGACGTTCTGCAAGTGTTGCTGGAAGAACGCGAAGACTTTCCCATCTATATCACCATTGATGAAAGTCAAATTCTCTGCGTGAGTTATTTGTGGCAGGAACAAGAAATCATCGCCGCCAAAAAACTTGAGCTGTTCGATACCTTGCTGACCTTAAATATCCCGATGCCGCTATCTTCTTTTTCCAAAATAGGTCATCAATACATTATCTTCGGCGCCATGAGCACGCTTTCCGACTGCAGACAAATCGTCCATGAAATTGAAGTGCTCAGCGAAAATACCTTAGACGCCTTGGAATTATTGACCGATTATCTACAATAAACAGATAGCCCCACTCGCTTAACCCACTGAGAGCAAATCCATGAACATACTGGCAAAAATCATCTCCGCCTTGCGCGGCGCAAGCAACGAAGTCGGCGAAGCTATTGTCGATACCCAGGCCATCCGCATTCTTGAGCAGGAAACTCGCGATGCTCATGAACAATTGGATATCGCCAAAGCGAGTCTGACCGACGTGATGGCGGAAAAAATGGCGATCACCCGCAAAAAAAACAGCCTGCAGACGGAAATTTCCACTCATGAAAACTACGCGGTGCAAGCCTTGGAAAAAAATAATGAAACGCTGGCGCTGGAAGTCGCCGGAAAACTGGCTGATTTGCAAAATGAGTTCGAGGTGCAAAGCGTATTGGAACAAGAATTCAGCGCACAAGTGGACAGCTTAAAACAATCCATCGCTAACACCGAACGCAGTATTCAGGCGATAGAACGCGAGCTTTCCGTGGTAAAAACAACGGAAAGCGTCCAGCAAGCGAACTCAGCCGTCGCCGCCAAGTTTTCCGGGGCGGAATCTTCCTTGCACTCAGCAACCGAATCGCTGGAACGCATCAAAGCCAAACAACAAAAACGCAGCGACCGCATGCATGCCGCGATGGAATTGCAACAACAGGAGCAAGGCGCGGATTTACAGCAAAAACTGCTGGAAGCCGGTATTGAAACCCCGCACACGTCCGCTCAGAACATTTTGGATCAACTCCGTTTAAAAGTCGAAAAGTCCTGAACTTGCATCGGAAACCCTCATGGAAACCGTATTCAATCACGTCATCAGTTTTCCAACTGTCATTTTCAGCGTCCCGTTAACCATCTGCCTGATATTCTGGTTCATCAGTCTGCTGGGCTTAACGGATATAGAAGTCGTCGAACTCGATCTTGATGCTGAAGGCGGCGAAGGCCTGGCCGGTTTACTGGCCACTTTCGGGTTAACCGGCGTTCCCATTACCTTGTCCACCAGCCTGCTATTTTTCTTTGCCTGGGGACTTTGTTTAATGGGCGCGACCTGGCTATTACCGCTGATACCGGGGCAATGGATTATGATCGGCGTAGGCCTTGCTTTAATCTTGCTCAGCTTTACTTTGGCGGTATTCATTACCGGCCGCATTACCCGACCGCTCAGCCGAGTATTTGTGGTGCATGAGGCGCGCAGTAATAATTCCCTGCCCGGCCAGCAATGCACGATTACCTCAATGAAAGTCACTGCGGATTTTGGACAAGCTAAAGTCGAAGACGGCGGCGCGGGACTGATTATTTCGGTGCGCTGCGAAACCGGCGACACCTTCAACAAAGGAGACCAAGCGCTTATTTATCAATATGATTCTGACAAAAATATTTACCACATAGCCAAACTGACATAAACCTGGAGCTTCAGCCGATGGAAACCATAATTTTTATCATCAGTATTTTTGCAGTGATTATCATTGCTGCGCTGATTGTTTTCGCCTCGATGTACCGTAAGGTGGATCAGGGCAAAGCGATGATCGTCAACACCCTACGCGCCGAACCGAAAGTCACCTTCACCGGCAGCATGGTGATTCCGGTGCTGCACCGCGCCGAGAAAATGGAAATTTCCTTGAAAACCATTGAAATCAACCGACGCGGCACCGAGGGTTTGATTTGTAAAGACAATATCCGCGCCGACATCGTAGTCACGTTTTTTGTACGGGTCAATAAAACCCGCGAAGATGTGTTGAAAGTCGCCCAGGCCATCGGCTGCGAACGCGCATCCGACCAGGGCACGGTGGAAGAATTATTCAACGCCAAATTTTCCGAAGCTCTGAAAACCGTCGGCAAGCAAATGGAATTTGAAGATTTGTACCGGGAACGCAACCACTTCCGCGATGAAATCATTCAAGTCATCGGCGACGACCTCAACGGCTATGTGCTGGAAGACGCCGCCATCGACTATCTGGAACAAACCCCGCTGGAACATCTGGACAAAAACAACATTCTCGATGCGCAAGGAATACGCAAGATTACCGAGCTGACTGCGATACAAAACATTCATACCAATGAATTGCAGCGCGATGAGCAAATGAAAATCAAGAAAAAGGATGTCGAAACCAAGGAAATGATTCTGGAATTGGAACGCCAACAATCCGATGCCGAAGCCAAGCAAAAACGCGAAATTGAAACCGTAGAATCTCGCGAACAGGCTGAAACGGATAAAATCGCCGCCGAAGAACACACCAAAGCGGAAAAAGCCCGCATCGAAGCCGATCAGATACTCGGCATTGACAATGAAAATAAACAACGCGAAATAGAAGTCGCCGAGAAAAACCGCGAACGCGCGATCGCCATCGAAACTGAAAAGGTTGAACGGGTGCGGCAACTGGAAGTCATCGAACGGGAAAAAGAAGTCGAGTTGCAGCGCATCGCTAAAGAAAAAGCTCTGGAAGAACAGAAGAAAGAGATTGCCGATGTGATTCGCGGCCGTATTGCGGTGGAAAAACATGTGGCCGAAGAAGAAGAGCGCATTAAAGAATTACGGGAAGTTTCCGAAGCCGACCGTCAACGTCAATCGTTGGTAATCGCAGCGGAAGCCGAGGCGCAGGAAAGTTTGGTAAAACATGTAAAAGCCGCTGAAGCCGACGAGCTAAGCGCCCAGCATCACGCCAAGGAAACCATCTTGTTGGCCGATGCCGAATTTGCCGCCGCCGAAAAACAATCGCAAGCTAAAATTCGTTTGGCCGAAGGCGTACAAGCGGAAAAAGCCGCAGCCGGCCTGGCGGAAGCGCGTGTTCTTCAAGAACGCATGAACGCCAAAGCCTTGGGCGATGAAGCGCAAGGCATGGCGCAAGTGCGGATTAAAGACGCCGACGCCGATTCTGAAGAGAAGCAAGCTATGGTGGCGGTTAAGGTCAAAGTCGCCGAAGCCGAAGCCATTGAACGTCATGGTCAAGCGGAAGCGGAATCAACGCGTCAACATTACAAAGCCGAAGCCGATGGTCTATTGGAAAAATTTCAAGCCATGTCGCATATGGATCAAAAAACGCGCGAGCATGAAGAATATCGCATGCAAATGGATAACGTTCATAATGAAAATCTGGCCGCTATTGAAGCCGGACGCGAAGCCGCAACCTTAAACGCCGAAGTCTTCGCGGAAGCCGTTAAACAAGCCAACATTGATATTGTCGGCGGCGACGGCGAGTTCTTCCAACGTTATATGCAGGCTTTATCAGTGGGTAAATCCATAGATGGCACAGTCGCGAAAAGCAATTTGCTCTCCACTACCTTGGGCGATCATTTGCAAGGCAAACAAAATCTGATTAGTGATTTTAAAGACATCGCCGCCAATATCGGCGCAGGCGATATACAAAACCTGACAGTCAGCGCCTTTCTCACCAAATTGATGGCCGAAGGCAGCGATGAGGATAAATCCAAGATTCGCACATTGTTGGAGTCTATCTTGAAATAACAAGACTGTGCTGTGGTTTGGGTACGCGGAGCGTACCCTACATCCCTCAATTGATCATGTAGGGTACGCTTTGCGTACCAATAAGGCCTGAAACCATCATGAATACAGAAACCCCACAAGACGATATTCAAAACGCGGTCGCCGAAGGCGGCGCATATGCGGTCATTCGCAAACGCCTGGAACAACAAGGCGAACAACTGCAAGGCAAGATCAATCAACTGAATCAGGCGCGCGGCGAAGCCTTCGGCCAAACCGAGCAAAACATCATCGGGCGGGTGCGGATGCGCACCGAAAACAACTGCGTGCCCCGCGCCATCGTCAGAGTCGGCAAAAAACTGGTTTTATTCGGTTATAACGTCTTCATCGGTCTCAAAAAAGAAACACAGGTCGGCGATGTTTTCAATTTATATCAATTGACTGAAAACGACCAGGAATTCGAGGTACAGCCCTATAGCGGAGTGGATAACTTTCTGAATGCGGCGGAATTCGTCAAAGACTTCACCGAGTTATACCAATATTATAAAGACGCTAAACTATTATCCTTGACCGTCATCCACAATCGCTTGCTGGCGATCTTCCAAACCGGTCGTAAACTGGAAGACATACGCGTATTTCGTTGGCAAATCGAAAATGATGTGGTCAGTTATATCGACAACCGCGGCGAACGCGACCTGCCCCAACCCGCCAAGCATGATTTTGAATGGACTAACAGCGAACGCGAAGACCATGTGCTCGGCAGCCACCCGCATATCAGCATTCTCGATAAAGTTTTCGTGGAAACCATCAACGGTGATTTAACCGTTAAAGTGGAAAACAACACCGAAGACGGCTTAGGCATCTATCGGGAACCGGTTGAAGAGCAGCATCAATCGCTGGCGGATGCGGAAGTCGCCTACGCCGAGCTGGGCGGCTTGATTGTCATCAAAATACGCCCTTATCGTGAAAACGAGGTGCGCTATTTGATTTATAACACCCTCACCCAACAGGTTAACCGCATTGACCAAATCGGCCTATCTTGTGTGCAATTGCCGGAAGATCACGGGCTGATTTTTCCCGGCGGTTATTATTTACAAAACGGCGAGCACAAACTATTTGAATCAGCGCCGGCAGGTTTACAATTTGAACGCGCCATCCGTTCGCCCAACGGCGAAGACGTGTTATATAAATTTTACGCCCCGGAAACCGGTCTCTCCGCCCTGTTTTCTTATAATCTGATTGAAAAGAAACTGCAAAACCCGATTGTCGCCCACGGCAGTTGTTTATTTCACGATGGGCATATGTTAGTGTTTCGCGCAGAAAATGATGATCCGGTGCGCGTCCATCCCATGCAGGTTTGGCAAACGCCTTATTTCCATCCGGAATTTGTGCAACAACAACCGGAAGAGACCTCCTTCCTCGGCAAAATCGGCAACGCGGATTTGGTTAAAGGCATCTCAGACAGTTTCAGTCTGGTGCGCACCATCAACAGCGATCAAGTCAGCGTCGCTCAATATGAAGAGCTGATTGCCGCCTGTCGGCGCATGCAGGATGCCTATCACTGGCTGGACGACGAGCAGGCTTTTCAAATCGGCGAGGATATTCAGGCCATCAGCGCCACCGCCGAACTGGTCTTAGATGAATTTGAGAAAGTCAGCAGCATCCGTGAACAAGCCGACCAAACCCTGACCGAAGCCGACACCCGGCAACAACAAATCATCAACAATCTTTATATCGATAGCTGGCAAAAACCGCAGCAATTTGTCGATGCCCTGACCGAGTTGCGCCGACAATTAGGTCATTTAACCACGATCCGCGAACAGCGCTATATCGACGCGCAAAAGATTGATGAATTGCAACAGGAGGTTGAGCAGCAACTGGATAAGGTCGGACAAGCCACCGTCAATTTCCTGAGCCGGGAAACTTCCCTGCAAAGCTATCACGATACCTTGGCTGAATGTCTGAAAAAACTGGCCGAAAGCCAATCCACACTGGAAATTGATCCGCTCAACGAAACCCTGGAACAAATGAGCGCCGGGCTGGATTTGCTGAATGAAACCCTGGCCGGGCTGAAAGTGCAAGACACCCAATTACGCACCCAAATTCTACAATCGCTCACCGAGCTTTACGGCAAACTCAATCAGGCCAAGGCGGAAACCCGTCATAAACGCAAACAATTCCGTTCCGATGAAGCCGTGGCCGAATTCGCCGCCCAATTCAAACTGTTTTCGCAAAGCATCAACAGCGCTCTGGAAACCGTCGAAACCCCGCAACAATGCGATGACCAATTATCCCGATTGCTAACCCAACTGGAAGAATTGGAAAGCCGCTTTGCCGACTTCGATGAATTCATGAACGACATCATCCAGCAACGCGAACAATTGTTTGAAGCCTTTCAATCCCGCAAACAAACCCTGCTGGATGAAAGACAACGCCGCACCCAAAACATAAACAACGCCATTGAACGCATTCTAAACAGTGTCCAGCGCCGTTGCCAAAGTTTCAATGAAACCGACGCATTGAATACCTATCTGGCTTCCGACCCGATGATCTTGAAGTTAAGACAACTGATCGAGCAATTAGAGGAGCTGCAAGCCAGCGTTCAAGCGGACGATGCCCAGGCACGCCTGAAATCCATTCAAGAACAAGCGATCCGTTCATTAAGAGACCGACAGGATATTTTTGAACAAGGCGGTAATGTGATTAAACTGGGTCGGCATCGTTTCAGCGTCAATACGCAAACCGTAGACCTCACCCTGATTACCCGTAAAGATCAGCAAGTTTGGCATTTAACCGGCACTGACTTTTATCAAAACGCCGAACAAGCAGAGCTTAAGGCACTGCAAAACTACTGGGATCAAACCTTAATCTCTGAAACCCCGCAAGTTTACCGGGCGGAATATCTCGCTGCACAAATACTGCGCCACGCCCAGCAAGGCGAACACAATCTCAGTCTGAATCAGCTTTACACCGCCTTGCCTCAAGAACAGGAATTGCTTAATTTAGTCAGGGACTACGCCAATCCGCGCTTTCAGGAAGGTTATGAAAAAGGCATCCATGATGTTGACGCCTGCGCCATTCTGCAACAATTGCTGCCGCTGCGAAAAACCATCGGCTTATTACGCTATCCGCCGCTACAACGCGCTTTGGCGATTGCCTTCTGGTGTTTTGCCGATATTGATGAAGCACAAAAGAACCACTGGCGACAACAAGCTAAAAGCGCTGTTTTATTACAACAATCCCTGAACACCCCCGGCGCATTCAATAAATTGATTGAACCTGTGCAAAAGGCCATCCAGCGTTTCTTGGAGGAACAGCCGCTCAGCCATGAAAACCCGGCCATTGCCGCCGAATACCTTTGCCATGAACTGGCCTCGCCCGACACCAGCTTTACCACCAGCCCGCAAAGCCAAAAACTGGTGGACACTTTTTGGAATCACCTGGCCAAAATCGGCCATCGGGTAGATTATCAAAACACCCTGCAACAATTAAAAGGCCAGTGCTTGCCGCAATGGCATTTAACCGAAGCCTGGCTACAGGGACTGCACCAGCAAATTGAACAACAACATCTGCAACGCTTTGTGCCGGAAGCCATCATGATTATTCTGGCCGATAAAAACATACAGCGTAAACCCGGCAGCGCGGCGCTGGACATCCGCATCGAAAACATGATGGGCGAACACCCGCGCATTGAAAATCGCTGCCTGCAATTCAGCATAGACGAATTTGAACAACGTTTAAATTATCATCGCTTAGTGGTTGCGCCGGACTTTCAACAATATCAACAAGTCAAACAACAACTGATTGAACAACAGCGCAAACAATTTAAACTGGAAAGCCTGCAAGCCAAGCCGCTGACCTCGTTTGTGCGCAACCAACTGATTAATGAAGTCTACCTGCCGCTGGTCGGCGACAACCTGGCCAAGCAAATGGGCACAGTCGGCGAGAACAAACGCACCGACTTAATGGGCTTATTGCTGCTGATCTCACCGCCCGGTTACGGTAAAACCACCTTGATGGAATACATCGCCAATCGTTTGGGCTTGATCTTCATGAAAATCAACTGTCCTTCTTTAGGCCATCAAGTGCAATCGCTGGACCCGCAGCAAGCGCCTAACGCCACCGCCGCCCAGGAACTGGAAAAAATCAATCTTGGCCTGGAAATGGGCAATAACGTCATGCTGTATTTAGATGATATTCAACACACTCACCCGGAGTTTTTACAAAAATACATTTCCCTTTGCGACGGCTCCAGACGCATCGAAGGCGTTTGGCAAGGCGAAACCAAAACCTATGATCTGCGCGGCAAAAAATTCTGCGTCATCATGGCCGGCAACCCTTACACCGAATCCGGCGAAGTCTTTAAAATCCCCGATATGTTGGCTAACCGCGCCGATATTTATAATCTGGGCGATGTGCTCTCCGGCAGCGATCAAGTCTTTGCACAAAGTTATTTAGAAAACAGCCTGACCTCCAACGCCGTATTACAACCCTTAGCAACCCGACCGCAGAACGATGTCTATCATTTCATCCGTTCGGCAAATGGCGAAAACCTGTCGGATAACGCCTTACAACACAGCTATTCCAGCGCCGAAATCAATGAAATCGTCGCCATCTTCAAAAACATGATGAAAATTCGCGATGTGGTGCTGAAAGTGAATCAACAATACATTGCCTCCGCCGCTCAAGACGATAAATACCGCACCGAGCCGCCCTTCAAACTACAAGGCAGTTATCGAAACATGAATAAAATGGTGGAAAAAGTCACCGCCATTCTCAATGAACAGGAATTGCAGGACATTATCAGCGACCACTATGTCGGCGAAGCGCAAACCCTTACCCGCGGCGCTGAGGAAAACCTGCTCAAACTCAAAGAAATTCGCGGCGTTTTAAACGATCAGGAAGCGCAACGCTGGCAAGCCATTCAACAGGAATACAGCCGCGCTAACCGACTCGGCGATGAAAGCGATCCGGCGCAACAAATCGTTAATCAATTGTCTTTCATTACCGAAAAACTCGCAACGCTCAGCGAACATTCACCGGCTTCCATGCAGCAACTATATCAGGCGCTCACCGGTCTGCAACAACAAATTGACCAAAAAAACATGCAGGTGGAAATCATCAACCAGCCGACGCCGGGGGTTGAGGAAGTGATGCATAAACTGGCGGAATTATTTGAAGTTTCTTTTTTACCGGTATTCTCGGCGATGGAGCATAAATTGAAAATCGAACACGATACCTGGGAGCGCGTTAAAGCGCTTTCGGATGATTTTAAAGCCTTAAACAGCAAAAATGAGCAATCAAAAAATTCCTGACCACTGGAAAAAATCAGATAGCAGCCTACGCGCCATTCAACTCGCCTTTGAATTCAGCCTGCAAATCTCCGATGTCATCCGCCACCAAGCCAATAAGAACGGCCTAAGCACCTCGGATCAATTGCGTAAAATTATTCAATTACAAGTAAAGCCGCCGAAAAGACCCCGATTAACCGTTTCACTCAACCCGGAAGATTATCAAACATTGGCGGATCGTTACCAATTAGCCGCCGATGACAAAACCGCTATCCGTAAAGCGGTCAGAGAAGAAATCGTGGCGTTCGCAAAACTGAACAGCGAATCCTGAAAGGCCTCAACCGTCCCGGCCAATTGCCGGTTTAATACCAAGCCGGGGCTATACCAGTACAGTGCGCAAGTCGCCGCCAACATTATCGTTGAGGCCGGCCAGTATCGAATGCTGAACGGTTTAACCGCTGTGCCGAATGAACGTTTAAGACGATTATTCATCAAATCGACGCTGAATAATTCATCCAGACACAAATGAATAAAATAGCCCAAGGCGACAAAAAAACCATGCATCCAGGCGTCAAACGCCGGATAGATGAAACCAAAATAACTCACATTCACCGTCGCCAATCCAAAAAAAACGACCGCCAATAAGGAATGAAAGCTGCCTCTATGCACGGTCAAACGGGCAAAAGCCTCGAAAACCACAAACTTGATAATCGCAAACACCACCAACCAGATAGCCAACAAATAAAACCAGCGATATTCCCAATACAATTGCAACAACACCCAGAAAGCCGCCGTCAACCCCAAAAAGGTGAATAAAACCTGGGTGGGTATCGAGTTATCCGAATCCACATCCGGCAACAATCCGCCAATGACCCCCAACAAATAATACCGCCAAGCCGCTTCGATATTATCAGTCTGCGTGGAAACCACCGAAACCGCCGCGACCCCGCTGAGTGTTGAAGCAACTAAAAGATGGGTTTTGAAGTTGGCCATAAAAGGTACAAATTTATAAAAAATAAAAAAATTAATGTGTTAACGCACATGCAGCGATTCACCTTGTTAGATGTTTATGCATTTGCTACATTACCAATACGCATTCCTCATACGCAATAACTTCAACAGGCGCTAACCATGCATCATTTATACAACAAATCAGCCACAAAAAAGGCTACGAACTTAAGTGTAAACAGCGATTTACTAACAAAATCACGTCAACTGAATATTAACCTCTCAGCTACACTTGAACAAGCGCTGGAAAAAAAGTTGAGAATAGCTGAACAGAACAACTGGCATAATGCTAACAAAAAAGCAATAGATGAACTTAACAAATATGCCGAAAAAAACGGCTTATTTTCTGATGCTTACCGAAATTTCTAATGAGTCAATTTACTCTATATAAAAATGAAGATAGAACCTCTAATGAAGCGTATCCTTTTTTCATTGATGTCCAAAATGCTTTACTGGATAATTTGAACTCTCGTTTGGTTATACCGCTTTCGCCACATAAGCTATTAAACAATACAGATGCAAAAAGACTTTGCCCCATTATTGATATTGATGAAGGCAGCTATGTTTTATTGACTCATCAAATGACCTCTGTTCCTAAATCAATTCTAAAAACTGAAATTGCTTCACTGGAAAATTTCCGCTATGAAATTCTTTCAGCTATCGATATGTTGATTTCCGGTATTTAACAGCATTGTGGACTTAATGATACTTCGCTTAATCACGGTTACTGATTTCAATTTTCATGGCTCCCACGCTCTGCGTCACTACCATTAAGGACTGAGGATGAAATAAATTGCCATTTCAGCATACCCTAGAGGGATGTATTTACGACTCCCGACGCCGAATTATGATCTACGATGAGTGTATTTATTTAGCTTACAACCTTATTCAAACACACACGACCAACCACCATTGGTAATATCAGGATCTGTTTTGTGAGGGACTTCAGCCTTAGCGCAACCGACGGATGCGTAACCTGTTTCAATAATATTGCCATAGTGTCCACAGGTGTGCATTCTTGTGTTGTCACAGGCTCTTTTGTAACTACCTTTTTTCGGATCCAGCGCGACAAAGGAATTTGCCGCCTTCTCCCCACAAAGATACGGCGTTTTTTTATCCCACTGTTCAGCACTGCAGGCGTCGGCGATTCCTGACCACCCTTTCACCAAGTCGCCCGCGGCATAGGCAACACTGCCAGTGCTTTTCCGGATACCATAAGGCAGTAAATTTTCCGCCACGGGAACCCCTGTATCGATATGTTGGGTTGCCCCGCAAAAAGCCGCTAATGTTTTTTCTATCCGATCTTTCGCGATAATGGCTAAGGCTTCTGACCAGGCCAGCGGCTTAATATCGACCGTGATACTGGTATCCCGCTTGACCAATTTTTCAGCATTATCTCGTTCGCTGTTCATCGTGCTAACAATGGCGTCAATGGCGCCTTGATCAAGCGTAAAGCTGTTTACCTTATTCGCGGGAATACAGTCGCTTGTTTCCGCCATGATATGACTGTTAGGCGCGAGCAATACAAGCAAAACAGAGATGCTGTTAATAATTGTTTTTGTATTCATGAATAGATCCCCTTGTAAAATTTACTGTAGCGATAAGGACTAAGAGTTTTATCATCCGCCAATAAATACCTTAAAAGCACATTTGTATCTATCGCAATCAATTTATTGAACTCTGCATTGAGTCTTCATCAGAGATAGAACTATCGACTTGTAAATGACCCAGCATTCCTTTTGCAGCGCCGGAAACCTTTTTGACTAAGGTCAATTGACCGTTAACCACAAAACTTTCCACAAAATCGCCGGGTTCTATACCTAATGCCTTACATTGCTCAACCGGTAACGTAATTTGCCTTTTTGCGCTTACTTTAGGCATTATTTCACCCCTTACTGTAATCAACTCAGTCAACAATAAATCAACCCTTACTCTCCGTCAACAGTAAAGAATGATTCCCGATATACTTCGTACGGTTACGGATGCTGGTTTCAACGTTGAATAATTGAATCGATGAATGCTTGTATCTGCTTGAACGGCACACTCTCAAGCACTGAGAATAAGGGATGTTTCGTTAATTTTGACTTACTTAATTGAGGCGAACTTACCCCACAAAGAAACCTGGCCAAGACATGAGAGTTTTGCAAAATTTGAGCGCCTTCTTCGTCTATAAGCCGATTGATCTGTTGTTTGATATTTTCAGAGATGATGCCCGCTTCACGCGGCGGCAATGCGGTTTTGCCATTTAAACAAACACCGCAATGACCACACGCTTGCTCCATTTTTTCATCAAAATGCGCCGCCAGCATTGCCGTTTGACAGCTATAATTTTCTACAAATTCAAGCACCTGCTGTAAGCGCTGGATTTCAGCCTGCTCACGCTTAATAATCCGACTATAAAGTTGATCCGCCAACGCCATAGCAGAATCCGGTTTTTTCAATAGGCTATAGCGATGGCGAACGCCTGCGACTTTCAATTCCAACATTTGATGATCGGCCAACCAGTCCAATGCAAGAATAATCCGCTCCCGGTTGCAATTCATCACCTTCGCCGCCGCGCCCGGATCAATATGAAACCAGCTTCGCGCTTTTTGAGCCTGTTTAAACAAATTACCGAGAAACTGCCGCCGTTCTCCCTGAAATTGCTGTAATATTTCTTGGGAACTCATCAAGGGCTTAAAACTGTAATCCGCATAAAAAGGCGTTCCGCCTTGCAGATAACCGTCTAATTCCAAATAGGTTAACAAGGTTCTCAAGACCAATATGCGAATATCATGCTGTGCTGAAAAGGCATACAAATTAAGATCAAAATGCGGCTCCTGAGCAAACAAAGCTGAAATTAAACCGGTAACGGCATCAGGGGATGGGGTATCGCCGTAGACAAAGTTTTCCAGCACATTCATATCATCCAGGCTTGCCAGCAATTGGCAAGTGGAAGGCTTGCCATCGCGCCCGGCTCTGCCGATTTCCTGAGCATAATTTTCCAGGCTTTTGGGCAGATTATAATGATAAACATAACGAATATCCGATTTGTCTATTCCCATGCCGAACGCGATAGTTGCAACCACAATGCCCTGATCGGAATTCATGAACCACTCTTGTGTTTCCGTCCTTTGCTCATCTTTCATACCGGCATGATAAAAACGCGCGGCAAAGCCTTGTTGCTGTAATATTTCAGCTACTGATTCAGCCGTTTTTTGCAAAGTGACATAAATGATCGTCGGACCCGGCGGGCGTTCAGACAATAAAGCCGACAGTCGTTCATTTTTAGTCTCTTCGCTAACGGCTTCGCTTAATAAAGTCAGATTCGGTCGATAAAACCCTGTTCGAACAGCATGCTCCGGCTTTATATCAAACCCCCGGCAAATATCTTCCAGTACTTTTTGAGTCGCGGTAGCGGTTAACGCCAGAATGCGCTGCGCTTTAAATTCACGGGCAAAACCGGCCAGTTTGAGATAGTCAGGCCTGAAGTTGTGCCCCCATTCGGAAATACAATGCGCCTCATCAACGGCAAACAGCGCTATGGACACATGACGAATGGATTCTCTAAAGCGCTCGTTATTGAATCGTTCGGGCGCCACATACAGCAATTTTACTTGACCGCTACGCACTTCATCCATCACATCGCGATATTCGTCGGCGCTGAGCGTGGAATCAAGCCGTCGGGCGACAATATCGCGCGCCGCAAGCGCATCAATCTGGTCTTTCATCAAAGCGATAAGCGGAGACACAACCAAAGTAACGCCGGGCAACATCAAGGCGGGCAGTTGATAACACAGCGATTTACCGCCCCCCGTCGGAAATACGGCGGCGCAGGAAAAACCGGCAATCAAGCCTTCTACAACCGGCTGCTGTCCAGGTCGAAAGCTATCGAAACCAAATTTACTTTGCAGTGTTGTCAGGATGTTTTCTTGCATGACTATCAATTCCTTTTTCTAATCAGATCAGAGGCGCTCGCCTGCTAACAACTGTAAAAACGCATCTTCTGCTAACGGTTTAGAAAAGAAGTAGCCTTGTAACTGGTCACAATTTTCATCATCAAGAAATTGCCGTTGTTGTTCTGTTTCCACGCCTTCCGCAACCACTTTCAAGGACAGGCTTTTTCCCATCGAAATAATCAAACGGGTTAAATTCACATCATCTTGATTATCCGGCAATTCCATAATGAATGAACGATCAATCTTTAATTTATCAATCGGTAACCGGCGCAGTTGGTGTAGTGAGGAATATCCTGTGCCGAAATCATCCAGCGCAATGGTTACGCCGAGTTCGCGTATTTTAGTCAACTCTTTAACAGCGGCGGCATTTTCCTTCATCAGCATAGTTTCGGTTATTTCCAGCGCTAGTTTTTGGGCAGGAAGCCCGGTGACCCGCAGAGCCTGGTCGACTTTATCAAAGCAATTTCGGGCAATATCCGCGGCTGATAAATTAATCGCAATTTGTTTGAAGTCTATCCCTTGCTCCAACCATTTTTTCGCCATGGCGCAGGCATTGAACAATACCCATTCACTGATTTCGTTAATTAACCCTATTTCTTCCGCCACCGGAATAAAGTCAGTCGGCATTTGTAACCCTTTCTGCGGATGATTCCAGCGAATCAAGGCTTCAGCAGATTCTATTTTTTGACCGAGCTTATCGTAAATGGGCTGAAAATAAAGCGTTAATTCATTATTATTCAAAGCATGTCTTAACTCATTGCCTATCGTGGTTTGTTGTTGTATCGCCTCGGTCAGCTCTCGCTTATAAAAATAGCAATTGTTTTTCCCTAACGCCTTAGCCGCATACATTGCGGTATCAGCATTGCGCAACAACCTATCAACACTCCCGGCATCATCAGGGTATAAACTGATGCCGATGCTTAAAGTCACATGGTTATTATCAAAATGTTTAATGTCGCGCGCATGATGAATAATCTTTTGCGCAATCTTGCCCGCATCCATCGGCTTATCGATTTCTTCAATCAACACCACAAATTCATCCCCGCCTGTTCTAGCCACGGTATCTTCATCGCGCACACAAGCCTTCATGGTCTCAGCAATCTTACATAACACTTCATCGCCAACATTGTGACCGTAACTGTCATTGATCATTTTGAAATTATCGACATCAATAAAAAGCACCGCAATTTTATAGTCAGTTCGCTGAGATTTATCAATTGCATGATCCAGACGTTGGCTCAATAAAGCCCGGTTCGGCAGCTTGGTAAGCAAATCGTAATGCGCTTGATTCCATAGCCGCTTTTCCATTTGCTCCCGATATAACACAATACCGCTTAAATGAGCGCAGACGCTAAGCAAGGCTTTTTGAAAATCATTAGGCGCTCTTTTTTCAAAACTACTCAACGCAAATGAACCGACAACATCTCCATTCGCCATTATAATGGGCTGAGACCAGCAAGCCAGGATGTTAAAATCCAGCGCAAACTGCTTTAAATTAGCCCAGCGAATATCGTTTCCAGTATTTTCCACATAAACGGGCGACTTACAATACACTGCCGTTCCGCATGAACCGGCTTGAGGCCCAGGCGCCAGACCATTGAGTTGCTCAACAGCGATTTCAGGAATTGAAGGCGCGCAACGCACTGTTAAACCTTCTACCTCTTCATCATAAAGCATAATAGAAGCAACCGCATTCGGCAGCATTTCCTCAGCAGCCAAACATAATTCGCTCAGATGATGTTCATAATCATTAAGCGTCGCCACCAACGCCAGTATATCGCGCTGTAAAACCACCAACCGTTCATCTAAGACACAGTTGGATAGGTCCAGTGCAGGCGCCGCTAAAGTTGATGAATGATTCATGACTTAACTGTAACTATGATTACACCAGGTATAAACATCTTCTCAGAAAGGATTAGCGCTTAAGTCTACTGCAGATATGCCAGCGACACAATCAAATTCACAATGACCTCCGTATTGCCAAACCGACTTAAAAAGCGTACACTTTTCAAAAAAAGCGTTTTTAATAATGGTTAAAGAAAATAAAAATCAACATGGCGGCTCCCGCCCCGGCGCAGGTCGCAAGAAAGGCTCATCCGCTTATGGCGAAAGCACCCAGGCGATTCGTATACCTGAAAGTATGATTCCGGAAATTAAAATGCAGCTCGCTTTACGCAAACAGCGTTACCAACAACCCCAAGCAATCGACAACGCTTATTCAGCGGAGATTTTCACAGCGTCGGCAAATCTCAGTAACCAGCCTATCCCGCTGTTCTCCGGTAAAGTCGCGGCGGGCTTCCCTTCCCCGGCGGATGATTATGTTGAAAAAACACTGGATTTAAACGAGCTGCTGATTCAAAAACCAGCCGCCACTTTTTTCGTGCGCGCCGAGGGTGAATCGATGTTGAATGCCGGTATTCACCCAAATGATATTTTAGTGGTTGACCGCTCTTTGGAACCCGTGGTGGGCAAAGTCGCCATTTGCGCGCTTAACGGCGAACTCACCGTCAAACGCATTAAAAGCATCGGCGCAGAAATTATCCTGGCTGCTGAAAACCCCGCCTACTCGGATATCGTTGTTAAAGACTCCATTGAACTGGTGATCTGGGGGGTAGTCACCAATGTCATTCATGCCTTGTAAATGACAAAGCTGGCTTTAGTCGATTGCAATAATTTTTACGTCAGTTGCGAACGTCTGTTCCGGCCCGACTTATGGAATCGACCGGTTGCTGTGCTCAGCAATAATGACGGCTGTATTGTCGCCCGCAGTCAAGAAGTGAAAGCGCTGGGCATCAAAATGGCGACCCCGCTGCATCAAGTTCAGCATTTAATCCGCAAACATCAAGTGACGCTTTTTTCATCCAATTACCCTTTGTATGCCGACCTCTCCAATCGAGTCAGCCAATGTTTGGAAATGTTCACGCCTCACTTGGAAGTTTATTCCATTGACGAATCTTTCCTGGATTTAACCGACGTCACCAACGATATAACGGCTTACGGCCAGACAATCAAACACAAAGTTTTTCAAATGACCGGCATCCCGGTCAGCGTCGGCATCGCGCCCACCAAAACATTAGCCAAATTAGCCAATTATGCCGCTAAAAAATGGTCCCAAACCGGCGGCGTATTGGATTTAAGCGACCCGAGCAGAGTTGAGCATTTACTGCGTAAGGTTGAAGTCGATGAAGTTTGGGGAATCGGCGGCCGCACCGCGCAACGCTTACATATTATGGGCGTCAATACAGCCTACGATTTGGCGCAACAACCAGCGGAACGCATACAAGCCCAATTCAATATTGTTATTGCCCGCACGGTAATGGAATTAAACGGGACTCCCTGTTTGTCATTGCAAGAAATCACGCCCCCCAAACAACAAATCGTTTGCTCGCGCAGTTTTAAAAAACGTCTGACGGATTATCAAGAGCTAGCCAACGCTTTAAGCTGTTTTTGCAACCGGGCGGCGGAAAAGTTGCGTCAACAAAACAGCGTCGCCGGCTCGGTGACAGTCTCTATTCGCACCAATCCTTTCCAACCCAAAGATCCTCAGTATCAGCGCTCCGCTTATATGATGTTGAATCGGTCTAGCCAAGATACCCGCCTGCTTCTGGCAAGCGCTCTGTCTTTATTGAAAAGTCTCTACAAACCCGGCTATCGTTATCATAAATGCGCTATACAGTTAGGTCATATCCAAGCAGCCGCAGCTCCGCAACAAGCTGATTTATTCGCTGAACTGGAGGATGAGCCTAAAAAAAGCCGTCAATTAATGGCCGCCATTGATCAAATTAATCAGCGTTATCATCGCGGAATAGCGGTCAGCGAAACCCGACAAAGTCGACAATGGCAAACGCCGGTCGAACATTTATCGCCCAAACGCACCACCGATTGGAATGAATTGGCGAAAGTGCGGTGTTGATCGCCCTTTTTTTCTCTGATGTTTGTACTAAACTCATGTTATTCAATCCCAATAACATGGAAAAGCAGATGGACTTCTTAAAACGCAGCATTGTTCTTCAAACTATTATACCGGTCATTATTTTATTAGTGACCAGCTTAATCATCACCGTCCTGTTAGTCCCCATGACGGTGCAAGAAAATTCAGCGCTTTATATGATCGCCGCGCAATTATTGGTTTTCTTTATTCTGATTATTTATTTAAGCGTCAAATTACAATCCATTAACAGTCGTTTGAAAACGGTCAGCGACGGCATAAAAAAAGCCGCTAACGGCAATTTGACGTTTCACAGCAATGTGACGGGCGACGATGAAATATCGATTGTTGAACAGAATCTCAATGAGGCTGTCGCCAACACCCGCTCGGCGATCCGGGAAATCGCCCAATCGGCTTCACATTTGTTGAATGAATCGCGTAACCTGAACTCGGTTAACAATGTGGCCAAAGACACTATCTTGCGGCAAAAAGATGAAACCGAACAGGTCGCTTCGGCCATGTCGCAAATGAGCGATGTAGTTAACGATGTTTCCAGCAGCGCCTCCGGCGCTACCGACGCCACCAACCATGCCGACAGCGAGGCGCAAAAAGGCCGCCAAATCGTTTCCGAGGCGATCAGCTCCATTAATGAACTGGCTCAGGAAGTCACCGGCGCAACCAATGTCATTCAACAACTGGAACAAGACAGCAATCAAATCGGCACGGTTTTGGACGTTATCGGCGGTATTGCCGAACAGACTAATTTATTAGCGTTAAACGCCGCCATCGAAGCGGCCAGAGCCGGCGAACAAGGTCGCGGCTTCGCGGTGGTGGCCGATGAGGTGCGCACCTTGGCGGGCCGCACCCAACAATCAACTTCGGAAATTCAAAGCATGATTGAAAAGCTGCAAGCCGGGGTGCGAAATGCCGTCACCGTAATGGATAAAAGCGGCAGTTATACCCAAAACAGCGTGGAATGCGCACAATCGGCGGGTGAAGTGTTAAACGACATCACCAATACGGTAATGAACATCAATAATATGAATACTCAGATTTTGAACGCCGCCCAACAACAAAGCGCCATGTCCAGCGAAGTCAGCAGCAATATAGACCGAATCAACCGGGCGGCCGATCAGTCTGTTGAGTCAATCAACAATGCCTCGATCGGCAGTGAAAATTTACAGAAATTAGCCAATGATTTGGAGGCTTTGGCTAATCGTTTTAGTTATTAAACCAGTCATAACGCGGGGCGTTGCCGCCAAGCTCCCGCGCAGAGAAGCTGTGAAAAAATTCATCCATAATTCAAAAATGGTCAATGCGTAGGTTGTGGGTGAGTCCGCGAACCCCAACAATCAAGGGCTTATGAGCTTCCTAATGTAGGGGTTCGTACCTCAGCCCAAACTACATCAAATGCTTTCACAGTATCAGAGCGTGGGCGCCATAGGCCTCAATACACCCTTTACATCACCTTAATTAACTCCACTTCAAAAATCAGCGTTTCATTCGGTCCGATTGAGCCGCCTGCGCCGCGCTCGCCGTATGCCAAATTGGACGGGATATAAAATTTGAATTTCGCGCCTTCTTTCATTAATTGAACGCCTTCCGTCCAGCCTTTAATCACGCGATTCAAAGGAAATGTCGCTGGTTGTCCCCGGTCATAAGAACTATCAAATACCTTACCGTCTAAGGAAGTTCCTTTATAGTGCACAGTCACATTATCTGTTGCCGATGGCGTGCGTCCTTCGCCTTGTTCGATAATCTCATATTGCAAACCGCTATCAGTGCTGATAATGCCCTGTTTTGTGGCATTTTCCACTAAAAAGGCTTCTCCCGCCTGTTTATTTTCCGATGGTGATTTTGCATTAGCTAACGAAAACATAGTAAATCCTATTAAAAAAGCAGTTAAAACGGCGACAACACGGTAAGTAATATTTTTCACAATATCTCCCGATTTATTTAGACAAAGAGCGCTTATTCTACCAAAAAAATATAGCTACTTAACAACGTAGATAAATTTAGAATAGCCCGACTATGTTATCAAACCATTATTAATTTTTATTGGCCGGTCGCTCTGGCTTTCAGTTGCAGGCTACGATTTTTGCCATAGCTACGAAATCGATTAACGGTTTTTTGGATATGCCGATTCTTATTGATCAGGCTGACCGCCCATCTTTTTGATTTAAAGGAAGATTTAATCAGAATGAATAAACCCAACAACATAATCGGTACGCCGAACGGTATCGGCAACGGCGTCAAAATCATACCGATGATGAAAAGAGTAATGCCAATGGAAAACAGAACGTTTCTTATTATCATTTTTAAGCCCTATTGTCATTGTTCATCCCTGAAGAGTGAAAGAATGATGTTTTTTACCCAGCCTTGCCTTTGTTGCACCATATCTTATCAATAGCAAAACCGGGTAAGGACTGAGGATGAAATAAAACCCGAAACTAGCGTAGGATTTTTGTTCAGGTTCAAGGCGTGGAAATAGGCGCATAGCAAGCTATGTAACTATTTCCACAACGAAGAAGCTGGGCAAAAAGA
>SPJM01000303.1 GCA_006844585.1 Methylococcaceae bacterium
TCAAGATCATCCAGCATGATGTTGGCGAGCAAGGGGGATAGCGGCCCACCTTGTGGAACGCCACAACGTGTTGGCTCTCGCTTTCCTTTGATGCTCACATCAGCACGCAGATATTTTCCAATCAGTGTCAGCAGTTGTTTATCAGCCACCCATTTGCCGAGTCGGTTCATTAATAAGTCGTGATCGACTTTGTCAAAGAACTGGGATAAATCAATATCCACGGCGTAGCCATAGCCGTCTTTGATTCCTTGCTGCACTGACTTAACAGCATCATGCGCAGAACGATTAGGACGAAAGCCATGACTATGATCTGAAAAATCAGGATCTATCAGTGACTATAACACTTGGGTGATGGCTTGCTGGATGACTCTGTCGTGAACGCTGGGAATACCTAATAGGCGTATTCCGCCATTGGGTTTAGGGATTTCCACGCGCTTAACAGGCAACGGACAGTAATAGCCCTGTTGCAATCCACGATGAATGCTCTCCCAGTGCTGATGTATCCACACGGGGTAGTCTTCAATCGTTAAACCACTACACTCAACCAACGGTTCAAAGTGTAATTTAACCACCATCCTGGCAACCCTGTCAGAGACGGGGGTGATTAAAATCGGTTCTGTTTTAAAATCATCAAGAGCTTGCTACACCTGTCACAATCCAATACAACAAAATTAAATTGAGCAGCAAAGAAAAACTGCTGAGTATTTTCCAGAATTTTAGAGGATCGCGCTCCAACAAAGGTAATTGGTCTTTAGGTTGAAGAAAATGCGGATTGGGATTGGACAAATCATAAAGGAACTCGGACAGTTCTTCATAGCGAGATTGCGGCGACAAACTGGTCGCTTTTTTCAAAGCGCCGTCTATCCAAACCGGCACCATCGCATTATGGGCGAAGCTGGCGACATATTCCAATTTGGATAGATTCATTTTATTCGGTTTTTCAGGCATTTCTCGCCCAAACGGCAAAGCGCGATTAATCATTTCATAAGTGATCACGCCTAAGGAAAACAAATCCGATTTCACAGTGCCGCGCTGCCCTAAGTGATATTCCGGCGCAGTGTAGTTTAATGTGCCAAGTATGTTTTCATCCGCCCGTTCTAAGGGGGTCACTTCGGCGATACCGGAAATTTTAACCGAACCGAAGTCAATAATCTTCACTGTTCCCTTTTCATCGAACATAATATTTTCCGGCTTAAGATCCTGATGCAACATTTCCATCCGATGAAATGCGCGCAAGCCTTTGGCGATTTGTTCGACAATAACGCGGACTTCACGAATATAAGGCTTCGGATGTCCGTCTATCCATTCTCTGAGCGTTTGCCCGCGCAAATATTCGCTGACATAATAAATACAAGTTTTACGCCGATCCGAGCCTAAAATTTTCAACACATTTTCATGTTGAATCCGTTTTCCCGCCCACTCTTCGTGGAGAAAATGTTCTATATAATGGGTATCATCTTCATACAGAATAGAAGGCGTTTTTAGAATCACCGTTTGATTCGTTTGAGTATCGTAAGCGCGATAAATCTGAGTGCGTTTACTGGCGTGCAGCTCTGCTTCTATCCGGTAGCCATCCAAAATCATACCGGGTTCCAATAACGGCGGAAAAGGCAGGTTAGCGTGCCTGCGCATGATTTCATCTTCTTTCGCTAACGGCAATTCATCAATACGCAATAATTGACAACTCAGGTTATCATCGCTGTCCTCGCCTAGCGCTTTGTCGATAATCAGTTGCGCCTTCTGATCCAGCCCCCCTTCTTGCCTAAGTATTGCTTTTAGCTCAGATTCGTTGATGTATTCATGAACCCCGTCAGTGGTCATGATAAATAAATCCCCCACTTCCAAAGGAAAACCTTTGTAGTCTACTTCCAAATGCGGCTCAATCCCCATCGCACGATTCAGATAAGCTTTTTCATCCGAAATCCTGACCACATGATCGCGGGTCATTTGCTCCAAATCTCCGCGTCTCAGTCGATAAATTCTGGAATCGCCGATATGAAAAATATGCCCTGTTGTCGATTTACAAACCAGAATACTCAGCGTACTAACCATACCTTTGGTGGATTTGTAACGCTGTTGTCCCTGGCTGTATAACCAAGAATTAGTCGCCGATAAAATTTTCTGGCCGGATTGTTTAACCGACCAAGAATCCGGAGTGCTGTAATAATCGGCCAAAAAACTTTGCACACAACATTGGCTGGCCTGTTTTCCGGCATCGCTACCGCTCATCCCGTCAGCGACTACGGCTGATAAACCTTTATACGTTAAAACAGGCTCTTTTGGTATAAACGCGCCAACGCTATCCTCATTGGCTTCTTTAACGCCTTTAACTGATTGCGCGCCTATACTGACTTTCAAAACCGGAGCATTCGTCATGATGAGTATTATTCAACCTCAATCATTTCTACAGTGCCGTCTTCCATCACCTCGGCCATATGACCGCTAGGCTCTTCAATAAATTGTACGGCAATCAAAACAATTAATGCGCCCGATGCAATTACCATAAAAAAGATGCTCGGCGAAACAAACGATAATACTGTTAAAAACAATACTGCGCCGACATTGCCGTATGCGCCGACCATCCCGGCAATCTGCCCGGTCATCCGTCTTTTAATCAACGGCACCATAGCGAAAACAGCTCCTTCTCCGGCTTGCACAAAGAAAGAGCACACCATTGTCATAGCAACTGCTAACAACACCGGCCAATCGGAAGTAATGCGCGACATGATGAAATAACCGGCCACTAAGCCCAAAATAAAAATCGTCAACGATAATTTACGACCGAATTTATCACTGATCCAACCGCCGCCCGGACGCGCAACCAGATTCATGAAGGCAAAACCGGATGCTAATAAACCCGCTTGAACCATAGTAACGCCTTGTGATTCATGAAATGTCTCGTAGAAAAACATCGGCAACATGGAAACCACCGCCAGCTCTGAACCGAATGTAATCAAATAAGCCAAATCCAAAATCGCCACCTGTTTGAATTTATACTTGTGAATTTCTTCAATAGGTTGGCTTAAATGCTCTTCATTAACATGCACAATTTTATAAACATTGTAAAAGAACAAAATCCAGATGCCGAAATAAATACTGATTGCAGCAGGCAGTGATAACAGACTGACGCCGGCCGGGGATAATTTCCAAGTTAATAAGGTTAAAGTGGCGTACAGCGGAATAGTCATCAATATATAGAAAAACAAATCCCAAATACTGGTGACTTCCATCGCCCCAGCTTTTTTCGGCTTAAAGTAAGTGGAGCCTTTAGGGGTGTCGGATACAGAAAAGAAATAAATCACGGAATATACCAAAGCCATTACGCCTGTCGTTGCAACAGCATATCGCCAGCCTTCCGGACCGCCATATATTAAAGCCAGGGTCGGTAAACTCATCGCCGCAGCAGCGGAACCGAAATTCCCCCAGCCCCCGTAAATGCCTTCAGCAATCCCGACTTGTCGAGCCGGAAACCACTCGCCGACCATCCGAATACCGATCACAAAACCGGCGCCGACAAAGCCCATAAAGAAACGCGCCAAGGCCAGCTGTTCAAAGCTTTCAGCGAAAGCAAACATAAAACAGGGAATGCTACCTAACGCCAATAAACTGGAATAAGTCCGCTTAGGCCCGAATTTATCGACAAGAATCCCGATAATAATGCGCGATGGAATGGTTAACGCGACGTTCAATATCAAAATCGTTTTGATTTCCGATTTACTCATATTAAGCGTTTCGGAAATCACCAACATCAACGGCGCATGGTTGAACCAAACCACGAAACTGGTAAAAAAAGCCACCCAGGTAAGGTGAAGTATTTTGACATTTCCGGAAAAGGAAAGCAGGTTTAACTTACTAGCAGACATATATTAAGCTCTCGTCATTAATGTACTAAATACACCTTAACAAGCACTTCTCATGCCAAACTATAAGATATTGATTGTTATGTAAATTACCCACCCTTTTCCAAATCAGGTCAATTATCGCACCATTTTAAGACATAATTCACGCCCCATTGATGTTCATAGCGCCAAAATGAGGCCATAAATAAGCTCAGCAATTAAATTCTTGCACGATAATAGGCATCATTTCCTTCCAATATGCTTCATTCTTAAATTGTTAAAATTAAACTATTGTTTCTGTTGATAATTTATAAAATAAAATGCATTAGTTTAGTGCGAATAAAAAATAGGATGTAGTGCAGAATGAATCTATTTTTCATTACCCGGCTTGCAGAGCAGGCACATCATTCGGCGACTCAAATCTCGGCAAAGATAATGCATTCGCCTCCTCAACATAATCCGCCGGCGGCCTGGCGTCTTTACCACTCATTAAATCATCGATTTGATATTGGTCAATGGTTTCCCATTTCATTAAAGCATCCGCCATACGATCCAATAACAGCATGTTTTCACGTAAGATGTTTTCAGCGCGTTGATAATTGCGCTCAATCACCGAACGAATTTCTTCATCAATCATTTGCGCGACATTGCCGGAAACAACACCGGCTGGCGTTGCTGGATCAGAAACAGCTGATTGGCCGCGTTCTTCCCCATAACTCAGCGGCCCGATTTTATCCGACAAGCCCCAACGAGTGACCATTTTCCGCGCTAAATCGGTTGCTCTTTCAATGTCATTACTGGCGCCGGTGGTGACTTTGTCATCGCCATATATCAATCGCTCGGCAATCCGGCCGCCAAACAAGCTAGCGATTTGCCCTTCCAATTTTCGTTTACTGGCGCTGTATTGATCTTTTTCCGGTAAAAACAAGGTGACGCCCAATGCCCCACTACGCGGCATTATGCTGACCTTATAAACGGGATCATGATCAGGCATCAGTTTTCCGACAATACAATGCCCTGCTTCATGATAAGCCGTTAAGCGTTTATCCTCAGGCGTCATTACCATCGTATGCTTTTCCACGCCCATCATGATTTTATCTTTCGCTTTTTCCAGATGACTCATGTTGACTTCCGTTTTATCCGCACGGGCGGCAAATAAAGCGGCTTCATTGACTAAATTCGCCAATTCCGCCCCCGAGAATCCCGGCGTTCCACGCGCAATATCGCGAATTTTCACATCATCGGACAGTGGAGATTTTTGCAAATGAACTTTCAGAATTTTTTCACGCCCACCGACATCAGGCAGGCCTACATTAATTTGACGATCAAAGCGACCGGGTCTGAGCAAGGCGTCATCCAATACATCCACCCGGTTGGTCGCGGCAATCACAATAATTCCTTCACTGCCCTCAAAACCGTCCATTTCAACCAACAGTTGATTCAAGGTTTGTTCGCGTTCTTCATTGCTGTTATTCAAACCGCTGCTACTTCTTTTACGACCGACGGCGTCAATTTCGTCAATAAAGATAATACAAGGCGCATGGGATTTAGCTTGAGCAAATAATTCCCGCACCCGCGCAGCGCCCACCCCGACATACATTTCCACGAAATCCGAACCGGAGATAGAGAAAAATTTAACTTTAGCTTCCCCGGCGACGGCTCTTGCGATCAAGGTTTTTCCTGTTCCGGGCGGGCCGACCATTAACACGCCGCGTGGTATTTTTCCGCCCAATTTTTCAAATTTCTCCGGCGCTTTTAAAAAATCGACTAATTCCACTACATCTTCCTTAGCCTCTTCACAACCGGCGACATCATTAAACGTTACTTTAACCTGTTCTTCGGAATACATCTTAGCTTTGCTGTTTTTGCCGTTTCGCCCTAACGCGCCTTGACGAGACTGCATGCGATGCAGAAAAAAGAACATGATGGCGATCAAAAAAAGCACTGGAAACCAGGATATAAATAACGCCATGAATAGAGATCGAGATTGCGGCGCAGCGGTACGCACCAATACATCGGCGTCTAATAAATCATTTATTAGCTGCGGATCGCCGGGATTGTAAGTTTCAAACGCCTCACCATCATGACCAAGCAATTGAATTTCCCGGCCGATTATCTGAACACGCTTAATCTTCCCGGCGCGAACGCGTTTAATAAAATCCGAGTAGGCTATTTCAGATTTAAATTCCGAATCTTCGGAATTGTATTGAAAAAAATAAAAAACACCCAAAATCAATAAAGATAAAAAGGCGAAAATAGGAATAACTTTTTTCATGACACTATCTCCTGAATAATTGGATAGCAAACTAAATAATCAATTCGAGATATTCCATTATCATCACCATAATGCAAGCAGAATTAATGCCAAATCAGAAAAAACAATAAGTCATTGATTAATATGTGTTTAATAATACCCTGTATGATTAGGCTGGTATACACTTGCACTATTATGGAAACAATTGTGGATAAAAAGACACCATTGTTAATCAAAAAACTCAAAATGGTTAAGTTAAGTGAATAAAGAACAAGAAGGCGTTATCAAATATACTTTGCTGCATACCTTTGCGCCCTTATCGCTGCAGAAGTCTTTAGCTGATATTAATTGCTGGCGCCAAATTATGCGGCAACTGGAATTAATCGGCCAAAATGACCTGCGTTATGATGGACTGGGGTTTGGCAACATCAGTCTACGACTATCCGAACAATCGTTTATTATCAGCGGCACCCAAACCGGAGAATTAGAAAATTTGTCTGCCGATCAGTTTGCGATAGTTGATCACGCGGAACCCAAATTAAATCGGATAAAATCACATGGCTTGCGAAAACCTTCATCGGAAGCCCTGACTCACGCCATGGTGTATGAAATGAATAGGGATATTCAGGCAATCATTCATGTTCATACCCCTATTATTTGGCGAAATACGCCACATCTGAATTTAGCCTTTACCGACAAAAATGTAGCATACGGAACGCCCGCAATGGCAGAAGCAGTAGCTGAGTTACTGACAGAAGAGCAAATGCACACGCAAGGCTTATTCACTATGTTGGGGCATGAAGACGGAGTCATGGCTTTCGGCGCTGATTTGAAAACCGCCGCCTACCTTATTATTGATGCATTAAGCAATGCGATGATATTTGAAGAAAATTCTAAAACCGGCTAGAATAAACACAATATTAGAATATGGTAAATTTATGCCAAACGTATTAATCTACACTGCAAATCTATGTCCTTATTGCACGATGGCCAAAAGGCTATTGGATAAAAAAGGCGTCGAATATCGTGAAATCAATGTTGACGGAAAACCCGGTTTACGCCAAGAGATGATGGAAAAAACCCGCCGCCGGACAGTGCCGCAAATTTATATAGGCGATTTTCATGTCGGCGGCTTTGACGATTTATATACCCTGGATAGCAAACAAAAACTTGAACCATTGTTGGCTGAGGGCGCTTAACTTAATTTTTATAACGTTTTAAAAAATATAGCTATTCCGCATCAATTTCATCAATACGATATTCGCCAAACAGGCTGACCCAATAAAAGCTTCTTTGTTGCTGATTCGCTATATCTTTACACTGCCATTGATCAATATATTCATCGACCAAGCCAGCAAAGGTCATACGAGCGCCTTTGCTTCCATAAGCGGCAATAGCATCATGATCCGCTGCAATAGGAATTGACCAAGCTTTTGCGTCTGTTTTTCGTTGGAATGTTTTGGATTTGATCTGCTTACCCAGCCGATCACGGATGATTGCCCGGTAAACAATACCGGTTTTATTTTGAATTTTTCGAATTGTGTACGCCATACAAACCCCGAATTATGTAATTCGGGAATGGTGTAGCAACTAGTGTAGTCATACTACTTTTTCGCTTTTGGAATAGTGTAGTATTTGGTGTAGTGCTACGGTTTGTTTGCGTGCTTTACTGATGACAATCAAAAATAATCCTTTATTTTCAATAAGATATTGGTAGCGGGGGCTGGATTTGAACCAACGACCTTCGGGTTATGAGCCCGACGAGCTACCAAGCTGCTCCACCCCGCGACTGATTCGTATATTATACTCAATTATTTTAAACAATCAAGCTTTATTTTATTATTTTCGGTAATAATATTAAACAATCAGATGTAATATTAGACAGGCGAAGATGCCCGCTATCACATCATCAAGCATTATTCCAAGTCCGCCGTGTACTTGTTTGTCTATCCATTTGATAGGCCACGGTTTGAATATATCGAATATTCGGAACAATACAAAGCCAATCAAAAAATTTTGCATGCTGAATGGAATCATCCATAGCGTAATTAATAAACCAGCGATTTCATCCCAGACGATGCCGCCGAAATCATGGACTTGCAGTTTATGCGCGGCGCTGTCGCAAATTTGGATGCCGATCAGGGTGACGCTAATGGTAAAAAAAGTGTAAACGATTAAGCCGGATTCAGCGATCAGCAAATACAGCGGTATTGCCGCCAAGGTGCCGATTGTGCCGGGCATGTAACGAGATAGGCCGGTTCCGAACCCAAACGCCATAAACATGGTCGGGTCTTTCAGAATTTGCGTTTTAGATAGTTGGCTTTTGCCGTAATGATCACGAAAAATGTTCAAATCCCCTCTCCTCTAACTGTTCAATACGCCCGTTATAAAGCACTCTGAGTCCGGGAGAAGCTTCTATGCGCCCTATTTCGGTGCATTCAAAGTTAATTTCAGTACACCGGTTCGACGGAACGGTAAAACAAAGTTGATAGTCTTCCCCGGAAATCAAGGGGAATCGCCAATCCTGACTTTGTTTAATATAGTCGATAACTGAGACATGTAACGGTAATTTATCAAAAGCAATAGTTGCGCCAACTTCGCTTTTGGTGAGTATATGGGTTAAATCCGCAGCTAATCCATCGGAAATATCGATGCAGGCATTGGCGATGCCTCTTAGTTTTACGCCTTCCTCTATTCTTGGCAAAGGCGCGTTAAACTGTCGCAAAGCCTGTTCACAATCTTTGTCGTATAAGCCTTGTTTGATTTTTAAACCCAAGCCTGACAAGCCAATATCACCGGTGACAAATATATAATCGCCGGGTTTTGCGCCTGAACGTAATAACGCTTGCTTTTCGGGGGCAACGCCCATTGCCTGTACCGTCAAACTTAACGGCCCCTTGGTGGTATCGCCGCCGATTAAATCAACTTGATGTTGTTTGGCTAAAGCAAGAAATCCTTTGCTGAAAGCTTCCAGCCAATCCGGATTGATGGTCGGCAAAGTTAAGGCCAAGGTGACGGCGAACGGTTCCGCGCCCATCGCCGCCAAATCGCTCAAATTAACCGCCAACAGTTTATGACCGAGCTGTTCCGGGTCAGCATCGCTGAAAAAATGGGTATTTTCCACCATCGTATCGGCGGTCAATATTAATCGATGCCCGGCTGGGATTTGGGCGATGGCGCAGTCATCGCCTATGCCCAACTTATTCATGGGATTAGATAAGGATTGCTGCGCGAAATATTGGTCGATTAAAGCGAATTCAGATAAAGCCACGTGGGTTTATTGTCCTGATTTTGCTTTAATTTCCACTGCCCGAATTTTTTGACTGACTTTATCAAGGACGCCGTTGACGTATTTATGGCTACCTTCAGCGCCTAATTTTTTCGCCACATTTACGCTTTCATTAATCACCACTTTATAGGGCGTGTCCATACGATGCATCAGTTCATAAACGCCCATGCGCAAAATAGCCCGTTCTACCGGATCAATTTTATTCACCGGGCGATCAACAAACTCCAAAATAGCTTCATCGATTTTGTCGAGGTTTTTCGGTACACCGTGGAAAATATCATAGAAATAGCTTTTTTGAGCGCCTTTCAAAAATTCATTTTCCATAAAATAATTTTCGATTCGACTCAGGCTTTCGCCGCTCACTTGCCACTGATACAGCGCTTGCACAGCGCATTGACGAGCATCTGTCTTGGCCGATCCCATCAAGCTTCCAGATTATGAAACAAACTGACCATTTCCACCGCGGATAAAGCCGCTTCCGCGCCTTTGTTGCCGGCTTTTGTGCCGGCTCTTTCAATGGCTTGTTCAATCGTGTCTACGGTTAACACGCCGAAACTCACCGGCACGTCATAATTCAAAGATATGTTGGCGATGCCTTTAACACATTCCCCGGCCACATATTCGAAATGCGGAGTGCCGCCGCGAATCACTGCGCCTAAAGCAATAATGGCGTCGTATTTTTTGCTTGCCGCCACCCGTTGCACCACCATCGGCAATTCAAAAGCGCCCGGTGCTTTGACTAATTTAATATCAGCCGGATCTGCGCCATGTCTGACCAGCGTATCAATAGCGCCTGCTTCCAGTTGTTCAACAATGAAGCTGTTAAAACGCGAAGCCACCAAACAAAACTTTCCGCCTTGCGCGGAAAAATTACCTTCTATCACATCTACTTTAGACATATTTCACTCTGCTTTTTTAAGACAATCGCCTTGATTGAATCATCTGTTTGCTTTCAGATACGTAAGCGTACCCTCATTGTCATTAGGCTATGCCATCATACCGGCAGGGATTGCCAGCATCCAGTATACATGTGTGTACTGTCAAGCATACCATCCCTGGCTTCTGGATTTCGGCAATCCCTGCCGAAATGACATGTTTCTCTTAACTTAATGGCATTGAATCTATAGTACCCTACAAATCTTCTACTATTTACCCACAGTTGCAAATCAAGGTTATAAAATCGGATTATTTTATACTATTTTGCAATCTTATGCTTTCATCCTTCTTCGGTGTAGTCCACCACTTCCAAATCAAATCCGGAAAGGCCGATATATTTCTTTTGCACGCCCATCACTTTTAATCGTTTAACGCCTAAATCCGCCAAAATACGCGAACCGGTTCCGGTGGTTCGTCCATCAGTGTCATGTTGGGAACTATTCGGAACTTTGATGCCGTTATCCTGCATTTGGTATTGATGAATTTGTTCGACCAAGGTTTTATTGTTTTCATTTTGGCGAATAATCACCAAAACGCCGCGTCCCACTTCGGCGATGTTTTTCATGGCTTCGCGCACAGGTAATACGCAATCGGTTCTTTTGGAGAAAAACACATCATCCATTAAATTGCGCGCATGTACTCTCACCAGTACCGGTTCATCACCGGCCACATTGCCCATGGCCAAAGCTAAATGCACGTTATCATCATTACGGTCTTGGTACGCATAGAGCTTAAAATCGCCAAATTCGGTCGGATAACGGCATTCGCTGATTCTTTCCAGGGTATTTTCGTGTTGAATGCGGTAATGAATTAAATCCGAGATGGTGCCGATTTTCAAATGGTGTTGTTTGGCGAAAATCTCCAAATCCGGACGTCGCGCCATGGTGCCGTCTTCGTTGAGTATTTCAACAATCACCGAGGAAGGGTCTACGCCCGCCAAACGCGCCAAATCGCAACCGGCCTCGGTGTGCCCGGCGCGGTTTAATACCCCGCCGGATTTAGCCATTAACGGAAATATATGTCCAGGCTGCACCAAGTCGCCCGGTTGCGCATCTTCATCAACCGCTTTTTGAATGGTCAAAGCCCGGTCCGCAGCTGAAATACCGGTGGTAACGCCTTCCGCCGCTTCAATGGAAACCGTAAAATTAGTGGAATGAGCCGTCTTATTGTCGTTCACCATCAACGGCAGCCGTAATTGTTGACAGCGCTCCGGCGTCAAAGTCAGACAAATCAAACCGCGCCCATAGCGCGCCATAAAGTTTATATCTTCGGACTTAACGTAGGACGCCGCCATCAACAAATCGCCTTCATTTTCACGGTCTTCATCATCCATAATGATGACCATTTTGCCTTCGCGTAAATCGTCTATGATTTCTTCTATGGTATTCATGATCCAATAAATCCGCTTTGCTGCAATAATTCTTCGGTGACCTTACATTCCTGTTTACTGGCGCTACGATCCATCAATCGTTCCATATAACGCGCCAACAAATCAACTTCCAGGTTCACTGAATCGCCGATCTCGGTTTCACCCAACGTTGTTTCTTTCAAGGTATGCGGAACGATATTCACTGAAAATGCGGCTCCGTCGACCTGATTCACTGTTAAGCTGATGCCGTTAATACAAATAGAGCCTTTTTCAGCAATATATTTGGCTAAATTTTCCGGCGCCTGGAAATTAAAACGTATTGAACGACCATCGTTTTGTTTATTGATGACCTGACCGATGCCATCCACATGGCCGCTGACAATGTGACCACCCATCCGGGTAGAAGGCGTTAAGGCCAATTCCAAATTAACGGGAGTGCCGACTGTAGCAGTCTTCAAACTGGTTCTGGACAATGTTTCATTGGAAACATCAGCGCTGAAAGCATTCTCAGTCAGCTCCACAGCCGTCAAACAGACGCCATTGACGGCAATGCTGTCGCCTAATTGAGCATCTTCTAAAGGTAATTTTCCGCAGTTTACGGTGATCCGACAATCACCGCCTCGCGGTTGCATGGCGGTAATAGAACCTATCGCCAAAATTATTCCGGTAAACATATTAACCCAGCCTTGTGGCCGCAGTGCTATAAGACATATAACCAACTAATTTTAATGTATTAAAAAACCATACCGCCGTTAAAATCTGTAGAGCCATAAAATATATTTTTTATTTAATTATCAAATTTAAAATATTAACCACAAAGCTGGGTTAATTGTGTAATGCAGTAAAAATCATTTTAATATCCGAGCCGACTTTGCGGGTCGATTGCAGTTGAAACTGCTTTTTTTGCGCCATTTTATTTAATTCAGGCAAATGGAATAAGCCTCTGGCTTGATCGCCTAATACGCAGGGCGCCATATATATAATCCATTCATCCACCAAATCAGTGTCCAACAACGCGCCGTTTAACACAGCGCCCGCTTCCACCCATATATGATTGAATTGTCGCTCAGCTAACTGAGCAAAAACCTGACTTAAATCAGGCTTTGCTTGTTTAGCCTCCACTTGAATCACTGTTACGCCCTCGCGCTCATATTGAGCTATCTGAGCATCCTGTTTGGTCGTCGTGACCAACACCACTTTATCGGCTTGTTGTAATATTTTGGCGTTGAGCGGCAGACGTAATTGAGAATCTAATATAACTTTGACCGGCTGCTCCACCTCAAAATTAACTCTGGCGTTCATTTGCGGATCATCCTTCAACACTGTATTAATGCCGGTCAACACCGCGCTACTTTGCGCCCTTCCCAACTGCACATCCGCCCTCGCCTGAGGACCGGTAATCCATTTACTTTCCCCGGAAGCCATTGCAGTACGGCCATCCAAACTCATCGCCAGTTTGCTTTGTATAAAAGGCAAACCGCTGACCATGCGCTTGATAAACCCTTTATTAAGCTGTTCCGCTTCTGCTTGTAAGACGCCGGTTTCCACAACGATGTCGGCAGCTTTCATTTTGCTGACGCCGCGACCGCTCACCAGCGGATTCGGATCTTGCATGGCGACCACCACCCGCTCAACTCCAGCTTCGATCAAAGCCATGCAACAAGGCCCGGTGCGCCCTTGGTGACTACAAGGCTCCAAGGTCACATAGGCAGTACAGCCTCTTGCCCGATCGGTTTTAGATAAAGCCTCGATTTCAGCATGCGCCATGCCCGCGCGATGATGCCAACCCTCAGCGATAATTTGTTTATTTTTGACTAATACGCAACCGACCCGAGGATTGGGATCTGTCGTATAAAGACCGCGCCGCGCCAATTGAATGGCTCGGTTCATATAGATGTAATCCTGCTGTTCAATCATTGAGTGTTTAACTGCTCGATCATTTCCGAAAATTCCTTTACATCTTCAAAACTGCGATAAACCGATGCAAAGCGAATAAACGCTACATGATCGACTGCGCTTAATTCTTTCATCACTAATTCGCCCAATTGCCTGGACGAAAATTCACGTTCGCCTGAAACCGCCAAGACTTTTTTGATTCTGCTGATCAGCACATCTATTTCATCGATTTTCACAGGTCTTTTTTCCAAAGCCCGTTGAATGCCTGCGCGCAATTTTTTTTCACTAAACGCTTGCCGGACGCCGTTGCGCTTAATAATGCGCGGCAAAGACAATTCAGCCGTTTCGTGTGTGGTAAACCGCTCTTTGCAAACCGAACATTCTCGTCGCCGTCTGACTTGATCGCCATCGCTAGCCAATCGCGAGTCTATCACTCGGGTATCCTGAGCATTACAAAAAGGACATCGCATAGTGCATACAATCAAAGAAAAAGCTTATTTTAACTTAATTTTGCACAAAACGCATGTAAATACAGTAATTTGCAAACGATAGCTCATTAAAGCGGAACATGCTCCTGACAAATTTTTTCACTATCAAGCGTTGTTAACGACTCCTGTGTTAACTGGCAAAAATAACCGTTTTCACGTTGCGTAAAGTTTTCGCACGTTTTACATACGCCGAATGAATATCCTTCATTGGCTTTCTGCAAGGAATTCAAAACTATAACAAAATCATCAGCCTGGCTCATATCGGATGATTTATCCAGAATAATCGCGGCTTTTTCAAACAATGCTGTAGGTTTGGCTTTGTTGAGAATATGATGCCCTTTTTCCAATAATTGAACATGAAAAACGCGCTTATCTTTTTCATCCTGTAATTTACGTAAATAGCCTCTTTCTTCCAGCAGCATCAAGGATTGCGATACCGTACCCCGGGTCATGCCTAGATAATTGCTGATCGCGGCGGGGGTATCGCTGTATTTATTGGATAGCGATAAATAATCCAGGATATTGAAATGGACTAACTGTAATTTATGTTCGGTGCAGTGCTTGCGTTCCGCCGCGCGAATCAAAGCAGCCATCAATTCAAGCAAATCAAAAATTGTGGCGTTTTTGAGATGATCAAATCTTTCCGATTGCACTGAAAAAGATTGTGTTTGCGAGGCTAATTGCAGCGCTTTCAACACCGATACAAATAATGTTTCCTGTAACGGTTGAGTCAACTGTTGATCTAAAACCTTGTTCGCTTTTTGCAATAACAATGATCTTTGCGCTTTTTTTAAGATCGCTTGTCCCGCGGGCAATAATTGAACATGAATCACCCGTTTATCCGCCTCATCCTTATATTTTTCAATATAGCCTTTTTTTTCAAGGACAATCAGTGACTGCGATACCGTGCCCCGCGTCATCCCGAAAAATGCCGCCGTTGCAGCCGGCGTATCGGTATACTGATTAGAGCGAGATAAATAATCCAAAACTTCATAATGGGCGAATTGCAATCTCAATTCCGCGCAACGTTTACGTTCTTCTGCGCGAATTAATGCGGCAATAGCGCTAATAATGTCAAAAATAGTGCGATTAACAGGCATACTGTTTTTTATAAAAAGTGCTAGAATGGAAAAATTTAGCCAATCTTATTTGGACTAAAATTATTTCAATATTAATTTATTACGCAATTCGATAACCCATTAAAATTCAAACGGCGGCTTGTAATCTTTATGAATGGAATTAAAAAAACTCACCTCATTGCTATTGTCATCTTAATCCTTTTAATCTTTTTCTTCGTACTTAGCGGTTCAGATGATGATGAGGTAGATTTCAATTCCGCAGTTATTTCTCCTCAAGTCCTGGAAGCCATACGCGCACAAAATGTCGATGATATGTTGGCTTACAATGAATCGAAACCGATCATCGAAGATATGAAAAAAAGCCTTTATCGTTACGAGGCCTTTTTACCTACCGACCAAAAAACAGCGTTAGGTTATCTATATATTGTTAAACGCAGGCTGCTATATCTTGAAAACAAGGGCCTGGATGTTTCCAATGCGGAAAAAATTATTAACGATTATCTATCCGAACATACTCCCCAAAAAGAAGAATAAGCAAACAACTTATTCCAGCTTAAGCCATCAAATCAACACTAATTTGATGGCTTTTTTTTGCTTAACTCGCCAACAACATATTATCTAAAGACTTTTTAGCGGGAACGGCGTCTTGTTCTGCTACAGCAACGCGATTGACAATATGCCCCGCCGCCAAATTTTCCAAAACCCAAGCTAAATGCTGCGGATCAGTTCTAAACATTGTGGAACACATGCTCAAAGTCGGGGCCATAAAATGCACCTCTTTACCTTGATCCTTGCACTCTTCATTGAGTCTATTCACTAAATTCAACTCAGTGCCAACCAGCCAGCGAGTATTGGGCTCAGCTTCTTTCACAATTTTCAAGATGTTCTCAGTAGAACCGATAAATTCAGATTTCTGACATACCTCAAAAGAAGCTTCCGGATGAGAAATCACATGGGTATCCGGATATTTTTCCAAGAAATCATCCACATGTTCCGGTTGAAAGGCTTGATGAACAGAACAATACCCTTTCCATAAAATGATTTTGGCGTCTTTTATCTGTTGTTCCGTTAACCCGCCCATCGGTTTAGAGAAATCCCAAGTGACCATGTGCTCTAATGGTATGCCCATTTGAAAGCCGGTGTTTCGCCCCAAATGTTGATCAGGAAAAAACAACACTTTCTCTTTTCTATCAAAACTCCACTGCAAGATTTTTTGCGCATTGGAAGATGTACAAACTATGCCGTCATGCTCGCCGCAAAAAGCTTTTAAATCGGCCGCAGAATTAATGTAGGTGATCGGCGTTACTTGCGCATCCACATCAATCACTTGGGATAATTCTGCCCAACATTTATCGACCTTAACGCGATTCGCCATATCAGCCATTGAACAACCGGCCGCCATATCCGGCAAAATTGCGATTTGCTCAGGTCTTGACAAAATATCGGCCACTTCCGCCATGAAATGAACGCCGCAAAACACAATGTATTCTGCGTCGGATTCCGCCGCTTCGCGGGATAGTTTTAACGAATCGCCGGTAATATCGGCATGTTTGAAGACTTCGTTGCGCTGGTAATGATGGCCTAAAATAATACAATGCTTACCCAGCTTTTGCTTGGCTGCAATAATACGTTTATCGCACTCTTGCTCATCAAGTAATGCATAATCTTGAATAGGAAAAGGTGTAGAACTCATGCAGTATGCCTGAAATAGAATTTAAGGAAGCCGATATTAGCCATATGACAGTAATATCGAATCAGAAGTTTAGGCTCAACGCCGAAGGGTGCGCAATCCACACCCTACGATATATCTCGCGCCAAAGGACTGAGGATTTTATAAAACCCGAAACTAACGTGTCTTTTTGCTCAGTTTCTGCGTTGCCTACATGGATGTAGGCAAGGGGCGTGAGCAGGAGCGGAAGCTTTGTGAAAATAGTTACATAGCTTGCTATGCGCCTATTTCCACGCCTCGGCAATTGCCTCCCTGCATTGCTCTACCTCCTGCATCCATGCAGTCGTTGAACCTGAACAAAAATCCTACGCTAGTTTCGGGTTTTATTTCATCCTCAGCCCTAAAGGGTGACTATTTTGTATCTTCCTGACCGGTCGGTTTACGTAATTTAATACCTAACTCTCTCAACTGAGAATCTTCAACGATGGCCGGCGCATCAATTAAAGGACAAGCCGCCGTTTGCGTTTTAGGGAAAGCAATCACATCACGAATAGAATCAGAGCCGGTCATTAACATCACTAATCGATCTAACCCGAACGCAATCCCGCCATGCGGAGGGCAACCATATTTCAATGCATCCAACAAGAAGCCGAATTTCAAACGCGCTTCTTCCTCACCAATGCCTAAAATTTCAAATACGGTTTGCTGCATATCGGTACGGTTAATACGGATAGAGCCGCCGCCAACTTCAAGACCATTTAAAACCAAGTCATAAGCTCTAGACAGCGCTGTACCGGGATCAGCAGACAATTCGTCTTGACTGCAACTCGGCGCAGTAAACGGATGATGAATCGCATTAAAACGTTGCGACTTGTCATCCCAGTCGAACATAGGGAAATCCACAACCCATAACGGCTTCCAAGCGCCTTCTAATAAATTGCGATCAACGCCCAATTTAACGCGCAATGCGCCCATCGATTCGTTAACTACGTTTGTCTTATCAGCGCCGAAAAAAACCAAATCACCTGTTTCAGCGCCCGTTTTAGTCATAACTTGTTCCCAAACTTCCGCCGGAGCAAATTTAACGATAGGCGATTGCAAACCCTCAATGCCGCCGGCTCTATCATTGACCTTGATATAGGCCAGCCCCTTAGCGCCGTATATGCTTACAAATTTTGTTAAAACATCAATTTCTTTACGGCTTAAATCAGCGCCGCCCGGCACTCGCAAAGCGACTACTCGGCCATTTGGATCGTTGGCCGGGCCGGAAAAGACTTTGAAATCCACACCCTTCATATCATCGGCAATATCCACCAATTCCAACGGAATTCTTAAATCCGGTCTGTCGGAACCATAGCGATTCATCGCCTCCTGATAGCTCATTACCGGAAATTTTTCATCCAGATCGACATTGATAATCTTAGAGAACAAACCGCGAATCATATCTTCCATAATCGCCATAATCTGGCCTTCTGTCATGAAAGAAGTCTCAATATCCAATTGCGTAAATTCGGGCTGTCTATCCGCTCTTAAATCTTCATCTCGAAAACAGCGAACCACTTGATAATAGCGATCCATCCCGGACACCATCAACAATTGCTTATACAATTGCGGCGACTGCGGCAACGCGAAAAAAGCATTGTCATGGGTGCGGCTAGGCACGATATAATCTCGCGCACCTTCCGGCGTCGCTTTAGTCAAATAAGGCGTTTCGATCTCAAAGAATTCATGATCATCAAGAAAATTACGCAAGTAACGCGTCACATCCCGGCGCAAACGCATTTTTTGCTGCATTTCAGTTCGCCGCAAATCAATGTAGCGATAGCGCAGACGCGTTTCTTCATTAACTTCGATGTCACTTTCCAGAGGAAACGGCGGAGTTTCCGACTCGTTCAAAACTTCAATATGTTTAATCAGAACTTCTATCTCGCCCGTGCTCATGCTATCGTTAATAGTGCCTTCTGGACGATTTCTGACTTTACCTTCCACTCTTAAAACATATTCACTGCGCACGCTTTCGGCAATTTGGAAAGTTTCCGGGGTATCCGGATCAAACACTACCTGCACCAGCCCTGTTCGATCTCTCAAATCGATGAAAATCACACCACCATGGTCTCGGCGTCTATGTACCCAGCCGCATAATGAAACGTCTTCTCCTAAATGTTGTGTATTTACTTCTCCGCACTTGTGGGTACGCATATATCTATATCTCTAAAAAATCGTTATTGAAATGGGTGAATAGCGCCATTGAATCGATAATCTATTCGTTGAGTTGACGCCGAAAAGCCCAATAGTAGGTAGGAATTAATCCTACAAAACAAACCGCTCCAAAAATCAGCTGATTAATGCGAACAACTCCCGCCATTACAACAACTAGATTTAGGCGCGGAAGAAGCGGAACTTTCCTGGCTGACATTTTTCTTTTTGCCGTTTTTAAAATCCGTTTCATACCAACCGCCGCCTTTTAAGCGAAAACCAGCTGCGGAAATTTTTTTCTTCAGTTCAGGCTCATTGCATGACGGGCAAACTTCTAAAGGTTCTGCGCTCATTTTCTGCAATGCTTCATGCTCATGACCACAAGCATCACATTGATATTCATAAATCGGCATAATCCTCTCCAAAAAAAATCTAAATAAAAATAAATATCAGGGCATTTGATTGTTTTTTCAAGTCTTGAAAAATTAATTCGCTTAACAACCCAATATTCAGGATAATTAACCATTTTAATCGAAATCAACTAGGCGATGGAAAAAATCACATTGACCCAACCGGATGATTGGCATTTACACGTACGCACCGGCGACATTTTAAAACAAGTCATCCCGCATACCGCTCGCCAATTCGGTCGCGCGATTATCATGCCCAACCTGACGCCGCCGGTAAAGACTGTTGAACAAGCCCTGATTTACCGCACCGAAATTTTACAGGCCTTGGATGAACAAAGCGATTTTGAACCCTTGATGACGCTTTACCTGACCGACAACACATCCATCGAAACTATCAAGGCGGCGGCTGAAAACCCATTTATCCACGCCTTCAAATTGTACCCGGCGGGCGCGACAACAAATTCAGACGCAGGCGTCACCAGCCTAAAAAACATTTATCCATTATTGGCGGCAATGGAAAAACACGCCATACCTTTATTAATACATGGCGAAGTGACGGCGGCGGAATATGATATTTTCGACCGGGAAAAGTTATTTATCGAACAACATCTAACCGCAATTATCAATAACTTCCCCGATTTGCGCGTTGTCTTAGAACATGTAACAACCGAAGAAGCCGTGCAGTTTGTCGAGTCAGCCGACCCAAAAGTCGCCGCCACTATTACTCCGCAACATTTGATGTTTAATCGTAACGCTATGTTAGTCGGCGGCATTAAACCGCATTATTACTGTTTACCGGTTCTAAAACGAGAGAAACATCGTCAAGCTTTAAGAAAAGCGGCCACCAGCGGCAACCCGAAATTTTTCCTGGGCACAGACAGCGCCCCGCATTTCAGCCATTTAAAAGAAAATGCCTGCGGCTGCGCCGGATGTTATAGCGCGTATGGAGCCATTGAGTTATATGCGGAAGTTTTTGAACAGGAAAACGCGCTGGATAAACTGGAAGCTTTCGCCAGTTTTTATGGCGCTGATTTTTATCAACTCCCGCGCAATAGCCGAACCATCACCCTCAGCAAACAAGATTGGCAAATTCCTGAAAATTACCCCATTGGCGAACATAGTTTAACGCCGTTAAAAGCCGGGGAAGTGTTGTCTTGGCGCATGGCAAGATAGGCGAACTTCTGTTTGTGGATATGGAGTGCGCTTCCTATCCACAAAGCACAGCTAAATCCTGCTTAACATCCTCAACATTTTCCAAACCAACGGAAATCCGCACTAAATTATCTTTGATGCCCGCCTTAGCTCTCACTTCGGGCGTCAATCTGCCGTGAGTGGTTGTCGCCGGGTGGGTAATTGTAGTTTTGACATCGCCTAAATTGGCGGTAATTGATAATAATTGCGTGGAGTCTATCAGTTCCCAGGCTTGTTGCTTATCGCCTTTGACTTCAAAGCTTACCACGCCGCCAAAGTGGGTTTGCTGCTGTTTCGCTAATTCATGCTGAGGATGATTGCTCAAACCAGGGTAATACACATTTTCGACACCGGGTTGTTGTTCCAGCCATTTAGCCAATTCGAATGCATTATCACAGTGTGCTTTCATGCGAATGCTTAAGGTTTCCAGTCCTGATAAAAATACCCACGCATTAAACGGACTCATGGTCGCGCCGCCCGTTCTTAAGAAAGGATAGATTTGTTGTTCAATCAACTCATCTGAGCCGACCACGGCGCCGCCCACACAACGCCCATGACCGTCTATATATTTGGTTGCCGAATGGACCACCAAATCTGCGCCCAAAGTTAAAGGTTTTTGTAACGCCGGGGTACAAAAGACATTATCGACAATTAATAAGGTATTGTTTTTATGTGCGATCTCCGCTAAGGCGGCTATATCAGCAATTTCAATTAACGGATTGGAGGGGGTTTCCAAAAAAAGAAAACGAGTATTAGGCTTAATCGCTTTTTCCCAAGCCGACAGATCCGTTAAACTAACAAAATCCGTTTCAACGCCGAATTTGCCAAAGTAATTTTGAAACATTAAAACGGTATTGCCGAACACGCTGCGCGAGCAAAGCACATGATCGCCAGCTTTCAACAAGCCCATCCCCACCGCCATTATTGCCGCCATTCCGGACGAAAAGGCCAGGCAGCGCTCGCCTTTTTCCATCAGCGCCAATCTTTGCTGAAAAGCGTTAACTGTCGGATTGGTAAATCGGGAATAGATATTTCCAGGTTGTTGACCAGTAAAACGCAATGAAGCTTCTTCCGCGCTTTTAAATACATAGCTGGAAGTCGCAAAAATCGGCATGCTATGCTCGTCTTCATGACTGCGTTGATGCCCTGCTCTAATCGCTTGCGTTTCTAATAAATATTGATCCCAATCCTGTTCTGACATTTTTTGCTTATTTTTTTAGTGAGTTATTATATTAATTATTGAGAGGGTGAAGTAGTAGACAAACAGACTGCATCAAGCCGAATTCTGCATTTCTATAATGAAATTTTCAGCATTGCGTTGCTGTTGAGCATCATCGCAACGTAATGCTTCAATGCGTTTTAAATATTCCTCATCGATATCGCCGGTGATATATTCACTGCTAAAACAAGAGGTATCAAAATGTTCAATACTTGGGTTACCTTTACGCACGGCATCTACCAAATCATCTAAATCCTGATAAAACAACTTGTCGGCGCCTATCGCCATTCTAATGTCTTCTTCACTGCGATTATGCGCAATCAGTTCAACCGCCGCAGGCATATCGATGCCATAAACATTCGGGTATCTCACTGGCGGAGCGGCAGACGCCAGATAAACATTTTTGGCGCCGGCGTCCCTGGCCATTTGTATAATCTGCTCCGAAGTGGTGCCGCGCACAATTGAATCATCCACCAGCAAAACATTTTTACCTTCGAACTCCAGACTGATGGCGTTGAGTTTTTGTTTAACCGATTTTTTTCGTTTTTGCTGACCTGGCATAATAAACGTGCGCCCGATATAGCGATTTTTCATAAATCCTTCGCGAAATTTCACCCCTAAACCGTGCGCCATTTGCAATGCGGCGGTTCGACTGGTATCCGGTATAGGAATCACTACATCAATGTCATGGTCAGGCCATTCTTTCAATATCTTGTCGGCTAACCTGTCGCCCATGCGCAACCGGGCTTTGTAAACGGAAATATCATCAATAATGGAATCCGGTCTGGCAAAATAAACATATTCAAATATACAAGGACAATGATCAGTTTTATCGGCGCAAGTTTTAGTGTGGATCTTGCCGCTGTTTTCAATAAAAATCGCTTCGCCGGGTTCCACATCGCGAATCATTTCAAAATCCAGCACATCCAAAGCGACATTTTCTGAAGCGACCATGACATCATCGCCCTGCTCAGAGCTGCGACTGCCGAATACCAATGGCCTAATGCCATTAGGGTCTCTAAACGCCAAAATGCCGAAACCGGATATCATCGCTACCACGGCATAAGCGCCGCGACAGCGTTTATACACTTGAGTAACCGCTGCAAACACATCATCCGGCGTAATCCGTAACTTGCCTAGTTGCTGTAATTCATGAGCGAACACATTCAACAATATTTCCGAATCTGAACCGGTGTTGATATGTCGTTGATCTTCGATATAAAGTTCTTGTTTGAGTTGTTCGGTATTGGTCAAATTGCCGTTATGCGCCAAAGTGATGCCGAACGGCGAGTTGACATAAAACGGCTGAGCCTCTGCGGAACTGGTGCAGCCGGCCGTCGGGTAGCGCACATGGGCAATGCCCATATTCCCTCTCAGTCTCAACATTTGATCTGTTGAGAACACATCGCGCGCCAAACCGTTTTCTTTTCGTAAATAAAAACGACCGTCTTCACAGGTAACGATTCCCGCCGCATCCTGGCCGCGATGTTGCAATACAGTTAACGCATCGTATAAATCATGATTAACATTTTGATGAGCAATTATGCCGGCAATACCACACATGAAATGAACCTAAAAAGTATTAATAATTGAAATGTCCGGCCATATTAGCGGGCATGAGATCTCTTAGCCAAATAGCCAAAGTCTGAAAAGGCGGAATTAATATGGATTCCTTCCACCAGGAATCTTCGGGCAACGGGGTTAATCCGGCCATCATTATGATTAAGGCAACCACAACGCCGCCCCGAACCAAGCCGAATATCATCCCGGCAAAGCGGTCAGATCCCGTTAATCCTGTTTTGTCGATTAACTGACCCAATAAGTAACTAATCAAACTGCCTAAAATCAACGTTATTAAGAATAACAGGAAAAAAGCCACTGCGATTCTGGCTGACGGGTATTCCAACCAGTCAACAAAATAGACCGAAAACTCGCGGCTAAAATTCATCCCTATCCAGATAGCGACTACCCATAAAAATAATGAAAAGGCTTCTCTGACAAATCCGCGAAACAAGCCAATGACAGATGAAATCGTTATTAA
>SPJM01000304.1 GCA_006844585.1 Methylococcaceae bacterium
TCATCAGCGCTGTTATACCAAACAACCGAACCATACGAACCTGTTAGCGGCAAAAAAGCCTGCGGACCACTAGAGACAAAGTGTTGCCAGGTAATATCTTGTTGTTGATAATCGGTCTTAACATAAACCACCAATGCCTGTTGTTGATAATCCCAACTATGCACGCCTAAACCGACTGTTTGGCGAACCCTGGAACCGCCGCCGTCAGCGCCCACCAACACTTTAGCGGTAATCCGCCTGCCATCACTTAATTCAATCCGGCTGTTATCACGCTGATAATTAACGCTTTCTATATTAACCGGCGCAATCAATTCAACATTATCAAAATCATTAATGCGCTCCAACAATGCCAATTGCACAATGCGATTTTCAACAATATGACCCAACTCGGCATAACCAATATCTTCACTATTAAACTCGGTATCGCCGGCAGTCTCCCACACCCGCATTCGCTTGAAAGGACATAAACGACGCTTCACCACGCCTTGCCAAGCCCCTACTGTCTCCATGATTTTTTGGGAGGCTGCGCTCAACGCGGAAACTCTCAAGTCATGAGGCTGATCCGGCGCAAAAGCATCCGGCAATAGCTTTTCGACCACCGCCACCTTTAATGAAGACCCGCCCAAACAACAAGCAACCGCCGCCCCAACCATACCGCCGCCAATGACGACCACATCAAAATCATTATTCATAACTCAAGCAAAAAACCTTATTTTAATAAAGAAAAAGTCACCCGCCGCTTTAACAAATAAGTAACTACTCAGCGTATTTTGACATTTAATATCAGTCACCTACTCCAGAAGACGCCGTAAATACATCCATGTAGGCTTGAATGTGACATCCATGTCACATACACTTCTTACGTAAGCAACTGATATTAAATATTTTTGTTAATTAAATTACGCTGAGTAGTTACACAAATAAAAACTAAACTTTGCAATTAATGACATAATCAGAACTTCATGGTATTATTGAAAAGTTTCACTAATAGAAAATATTCTGAGTTAGGGATATAAATCGCCGCATCAAGCGACTAAAGGTTATCCGCGATTCATGAAGACTGATGAAATGACCTTACAGCCAGTCCGGCTGTCATTGTATTTAACAGTAATAGACGCGAAATAACAAGCAAAGCCTTTGCAATAATATCTGAAGGCGTAAACTCGGAAATTTAACTTATGCGCGCTACAACTCTATTCAGCGTACGATATGGTTGCCACAAACAACAGGCCGACCGCCTGAGCTAATGAACTTTATTCATTCTGAAGATAACAGCAACGATAAGCAGTTATAGAGACGGCCGTAAACTAACAACGTTTAAGACAGAAGCGGGATGACAACGATGAAAAATTCCCATCACAACGATACCTCAAACATGCTGTATAACGCCGACCTTTCGCAAGACAGTTGCGGAGTCGGCTTTATTACCCACAAACAAAGTAAACAAACGCACGATTTATTGCTTAAATCGCATGCAGCGTTATGCACTATTCCTCATCGCGGCGGTATGAGCGCAGAAGGCATTGGGGACGGAGCCGGCGTTAACATCGACCTGTCTCTGAAATTCTTCCGCAAAGTCACTGAAAACGATAATTTGCAACTCGGCGAATTCGGGGTTGCTAATTTCTTTTTCCCGGAAGATCACACACATTTCGATGGCGTAGCCCAAGCTTTGGTAAATAAACACTTACAAGCTTTCGAATTGCCCATTATCAAATGGCGAGATATACCGGTTGATGATGCGGCATTAAACCCGGCGGCCATCAAAGCCCAATTGCCCATCAAACAAGTCATTTTCGGTAGGCCGGAGAAAATGTCTCAGGCCAGTCATGATGAATTTGAGCAATATATACAAGAATGCCTGTTGGTCATTGAAGCCGAGGGATTTAACCGGGATGAATTAAACGGTTTTTACCCGCTGTCCATGTCTTCTCGGACGCAGGTTTACAAAGGCCGACTCAATTCTTTTGAAGTCATTCCGTATTTCAAAGATCTGTACGACACTGATCACGAATTGCATACGCTATTCTTTCATACCCGTTTCTCCACCAATACCGCCCCAGCGACAATGATGGCCCAGCCATTCCGTTACATGGCGCATAACGGTGAATTGAACACTGATAAGAAAAACCGCTTAAGCGAAAACGCCATTGCCAGACAAAATAACAAGCATGTGGTATTCCCTTGCGGTCAATCCGATTCCGGTCGTTTAGACCAAACCTTAACCCGCCGCATTAACGAAGATCGCTTGGATATCGTCACCGCTATTTTGGCGATGATGCCGCCCGCCTGGGAAAATGATCCCACCTTATCCGATGATGTACGCGCCATGCTGGAATACTTCAGCCTTTACGAAGAGAAAAATGACGGCCCCGCCGCGTTGATCTTTAGCGACGGCATCCGGGTGGGCGCGCGTCTGGACAGATTAGGCTTAAGACCCTTACGTTCAGTTGAAACCGAAGATTTTCTGGCGGTAATGTCGGAAGCCGGACAAATCGACTTCCCGGCCGAACAAGTGCTGAAACGCGGCCGTATTGAAGCCGGCGGCATGCTTTATTTTGACCATACGACTCAGCAATCTTATGACAGCCATCAAGTCATGGAGCGCCTGGCGAAGGAACATGACTATAAAGCGCTGCTGGAACAAAGAAGCCTGCATATCAATGATCTGCCGGAAATCGCTTTGGCGGACATGGATAACACTCATAACTTTTCCATCGACCAGCAACATACCGCTTATTCCTTAAATCAGGAAAGCTTCAAGTTTTTGCTGGACCCTATTCTGATCAATGGCCTGGAAAAAGTTTCCGCGATGGGATATGGGATCACTCCTAATGCGCTTTCCGCCTCGGAAGGCGGCATGTCCCGTTATTTCAGCCAGCGTTTTGCCCAGGTCACCAATCCGCCTTTGGATTCGTTACGGGAAAGCGACGGCATGACACTACGGGTTTCATTAGGCGCCAAACCGACTTTTTCCGGCGCTGATTCCAAACAACTGGTCATTGATTCGCCGATTTTGCAACGCAATCAATTGGAGCAAATTCGCCGACAACAACAAGTTAATGTCGTTACTATCGATATGCTCTACACGCCGGATACAGAGGACGCCAATCGCAATGAGCAAGCTTTGGAACAGGCCTTTTTGTCGGTTTGCGAAGAAATAGAACAAGCGGCGACCAACAACGTCGGCATCATTATTTTGTCCGACCGCAATATTTCCCGCGACAAGGCTGCGATTCCAGCCTTATTAATGGTCGCAGCCGCCAACCAACATATGGTGAAAACCGGCATCCGTTTTAACTCATCGTTAGTTCTGGAAACCGGCCAGGCCGCCAGTCCGCATGACATTGCGACAATATTAGGTTTCGGCGCTTCGGCCATTTGCCCGTTAAGCGTACATAACCGCGCCATCACTCATTTCAGCGATGCGCCGCAAAAAGCCCTGGATAACTTCCACAAAGGCATTTCTAAGTCTTTGATGAAAACCATGGGGAAATTCGGCCTGTGTACAGCGGAAAGCTATATCGGCGGCGAATTTTTCGAATCCAACTATCTGGACAGCAACGAACCTAAATTAGCGCCGTACTTTCCAAATATAGATTCTCCGGTGGGCGGCGTACATTATGCCGACATCGCCGCCAGCGCCACTGAATGGCATTTTAAAGCTCTGGCTGTTAAGGATGAAAACGACATTCCTTTCCTGGGCTTGTTCAAGGAACGTCAGGAAGGCGCAGGCCACACATTCGGCAACACTGCGGTCAGAGAATATATCAATATGACTGATGAGGATATTTTGTATATTCCTCAACAAAAATCAACCGAAGCCAGCGATACCGCCTATTTAGATTTCGGCTATAAAAAACGCACTCCGGAACAAATTGACAGCTTCGGCATCACCCCGGCCTATCGCAGTTTCTGCCAGAACTTGTATCTGGAAAGACAAGAAAGACCTGCCGCTTTGCGCGATATTATGGACTTCCCGGTTGACATCAAAACCGCCAAAACAGCGGAAGATTTTGACAGGCTCCTAGGCGCTCAAAATTTATACGGCAATAATAACTTTTTGATTCGCGGTTTACAGATTAAAGCGGTCAACGGCGCAACATTCGAACTGTCGTTTACCGACAATAATGATCAACAACGCCTACAGGCGCTCGCTGATCATTTAAAAAATCGCTTTGATAACAACGATTTCAATGTCGGCGTTGAAGATAGTCATTTAGCGATACGCACCTCCGACAGCGACAGCTCAATTTATCAATATTTGAGCGCTATCCGCACTCATAAAGAAGCCATATCACTCGATAGCGTGCAACCGGCTCACCAAATCACTCCGACTTTAGCCTCCGGGGCAATGAGTCACGGCGCGCTATTGAGCGAAGCGCATGAAGCCGTCGCGATGGGCACCAATATCGCCGGGGCGATGAGTAACTCCGGCGAAGGCGGTGAACATTCCAGCCGTTTCAATACCATCAAAGGCAGCAAAATCAAACAATTCGCATCCGGTCGCTTCGGCGTTTGGGCGGGTTATTTGGCCGATTTGAACACCGAAGAAATCGAAATCAAGATCGCCCAAGGCGCGAAGCCTGGCGAAGGCGGTCAATTGCCGGCGCCGAAAGTTTCAGTTGAAATCGCATCCTTGCGCGGCGGCACCCCGAAAGTTGAATTGGTCAGTCCGCCGCCTCACCACGACACCTATTCAATTGAGGACTTGGGACAATTAATTCATGACGCCAAAGCGGCGCGCGTTAAGGTTATCGTCAAACTGGTTTCCTCTGAAGGCATAGGCACTATCGCGGTGGGCGTAGCAAAAGCAGGCGCAGATGTCATTAATGTCGCCGGCAGCACCGGCGGCACCGGCGCAGCGGCGGTAACCAGTTTAAAAAACACCGGCCGCACACCGGAAATAGGTATTGCCGAAGTCCATCAAGCCCTGGCGGTTAACGGTTTACGCGATAAAGTCGTTTTACGCTGTAGCAGCGCTCACCAAAGCGGCATGGATGTGGTTAAATCGGCCATTTTAGGCGCAGATTCCTTTGAATTCGGCACCACTGCGCTGATGATGCTGCGTTGCGTGATGGCTAAAAACTGTAATGTGCGTTGCCCGGCCGGTCTCACCACCGCCCATGAAGAATTTAAAGGCGACCCGCGCGTATTGGCGCAATACTACATGAACCTTGCTCATGAAGTGCGCGAAATTCTCGCCGAACTTGGTTATCAGAGCTTATTGGATATCCGTGGGAAAACGGATTTACTGCATTTGATTAACCACTCAAGCATGGTCGGCCAATTAGACTTCAAAAAATTATTGAACGAAGTCGACGAATTTAAAGTTGAAAACCCAATCTATTTGGAAGCAAACTTTACTATCGACGATAAAATCATTGAGGCCGTCAAAAAAGAACTTATCGACGGCGATGCCGAACAAGTGATTATCGAAGGCCCGGAATTTAAACTGAACAACCGTCATAAAACGGTCGGCGGCCAAACGGCTATCGATGTAGAGCGCATTTTGACTAATCAAATCAGTCAAGATAAACTGCATCACTCTAAAATCATTTACAGTACCCAAAACAACCGACGTTATTTAGCGGCGGACAGCATCATCGTCCGCACCACAGGCTCAGCAGGTCAAAGCTATGGCGCCTTTAACAATGACGGCATGCGCATGGAGCATACCGGCACTTGTAATGACGGCGTCGGCAAAACCTCATGCGGCGGAACCATTATTGTTAAATCGCCCGGCGGCGGCAGCGATAATGTCGGTGAAAACGTACTTATCGGCAACTTTGCCTTATTCGGCGCAACCGGCGGCAAAACATTTGTTAACGGCCAAGCCGGAGACCGCTTCGCGGTGCGTAATTCCGGCGCCATGGCGGTTGTTGAAGGGGTCGGCGATTTTGCCTGCGAATATATGATTAACGGCGCAGTGCTGAACTTGGGTGAATTCGGTAAAGGATTTTGCACCGGCATGTCGGGCGGCAACGCTTACCAATATGACCCTGGTAATTTACTGGAAAACCTCTATGACAAATCATCGGTAGAAATTCGCCCGTTAACGGAAGATTCCGAAGATGCGCAAAGTCATGAGCAATTTATCCTGTACATGTTGGAGCAACATATAGAGTATACCGGCTCGAAAACCGCTCAGCAGATCCTGAATAACTGGACTGAAGAACGTAAACACTTCAAATTTGCGGTGCCATTGTGGTTATACAAAACCCAGACTGCGGATTATCTGGCGCAATCGATAGACCGCAAAGCTATGGTGGAAGAATTAACCGTCGCTTACGCCCAACAACAAATCGAAGTAGTCAAACAAGGGATCAACTCCGAACAAGCGCTGTTTGCCGGCGCCATACCGGATTACGGCCAAGTGGATACCGATTTAACCTACAAACTGGTTAACAGCTTCGCCGTTATCGATCACGCCAGAAATATTGCCCTTCAGCAATTGAACAAGCAAGGCCTGGAAAAACCGGATGAGATGACGATTAATAATAGAGTGAATTCGCTTATCAACGAACGACCTCGTAAATTACAGGACGCCTTAGTCAAAAACATTCGCGAAGCGTACAGCCAATATGATGATCAACAGTTGGCCGTATTATTGGCTAACAAACGCTTAATCGACTATAAAACCGCATTAATTAATCGCGACACCCAAAGCATTTATTCACTCGGCTCCACCGCCTGGATTATTAAGCAAGACCAGGTCAACCGCGCAGCATTGAATCAAATGCCTTCTATTGAAGAAAATCTGGCTGGCTTAACCAGCTTAGCGATTATCCAAAACATGATGGAACAAGCGGCATAATGTATCGAGCGCCCGCTGGCAACCAATCAGCGGGCATTTTTCACCCCTTAAACAGTAACAGTTGAGTCCGAGCATCACTAGACTCTATGGTTTAACAACATGAAATCACCCTATATTCCCCAAAACGCACCTTATAACGACATTCAAAAGGCATGGTTAGGCGGTTTTTTTGCCGGAATGCATAGTCATATGTTGCAAAGCGCTGATGCAGCCAACCAAAAAGACGCCCGCATCATCAATATATTGTATGGTACGCAAACCGGAAACTCGGAATCAGTCGCCAATGACGCAGCCAATGTCGCTAAAGCCCATGGTTTACTGCCTCATGTTAAAAGCATGGACGAAATCAGCATACAGCAACTCGCCGAAATGGAATATCTGCTGATTGTCACCAGCACCTATGGCGAAGGCGAAATGCCGGACAATGCGCAAATGCTTTGGGACGCCGCCAGCGAAGATAATGCGCCATCCATGGCAAAAGTCAAATATTCGGTATTGGCTTTAGGCGACACCAGTTATGACCAATTTTGTAAAGCCGGCATCGAATGGGATGAACGCTTAGCCGAATTAGGCGCTGAGCGACTCTATCAACGCATCGACTGCGATGTCGATTTTGAAGATCCTGCTGAGAACTGGATCAGCAGCGTAATCCCGTTAATGGCTGACGGCGCGGCGACTACTGTGGTGCTGGACAGCAGCGCGGCAAGCGATAAGCCCGCGTATAACCGGAAAAACCCGTTCCCGGCAAAAATGCTGGTTAACCGTTTATTAACAGCGGAAAACTCCAGCAAAGAAACCCGCCACTATGAGATTTCTTTAGAGGGTTCCGATTTAAGCTATGAAGCCGGCGATGCCTTATGCGTAGCGCCGACCAATTGCCCGGAATTAGTGGCCGCTATCGTCAAAGCCTTGTCTTGCACCGGCGAAGAAATTGAACCGGTGGCCGATGAGGCAATGAGCTTATCTGAATCTTTAAGAACCCATTTTGAAATCAAGCTGCCTAGCAAAGAGTTAATCGAAGAAATCGCCAAACGCTCCGGCGATCAAGAACTCAACACCATTCTGGAAAACGGCGATAAAGAACAATTAGCCGATTATATGTGGGGCCGCGATACTCTGGATTTATTGTTGCAATTTCCGGATGTCGAATTTTCCGCCGCCGAGTTCATCGCCCTACTGAAACCTTTACAACACCGGGCATATTCCATCTCTTCCAGCGGCAAAATGCATCCGGAATCAGTTCATTTAACGGTCGCCAGCGTACGCTATAACAGTTACAACCGAGATCATAAAGGGGTCTGCTCCACTTATCTGGCGGATTTGGTCGATGATAACAGCGACGTCAGAATTTTCTTTACCCCTAATAAAAGTTTCCGCGTTCCCGATGATAATAATTTGCCGATGATTATGGTCGGCCCGGGCACCGGCATCGCGCCTTTCCGGGCATTTTTGCAAGAACGTGAATTTAGAAACGCACCGGGACAAAACTGGTTGTTTTTCGGCGACAGAAACGCCGCAACCGATTATATCTATCAGGAAGAATTGGAATCCATGCAGGAAAAAGGCGTACTCAACCGTCTGGACCTGGCCTTCTCCCGCGATCAAGAAGAAAAAATCTACGTGCAGGATAAAATGCGCGAACACGGCGCTGAAATTTTTGCATGGCTGGAGCAAGGCGGCTATTTCTTTGTTTGCGGCGATGCTTACCGGATGGCCAAAGATGTGGATAAAGCTTTATTCGATATTATTGCTGAACACGGAAATAAGTCGGCCGTTGAAACCGCAGACTATTTGAATGCGCTTAAAAAAGAAAAGCGTTATGTGCGCGATGTCTATTAATTGAAACAATAGCCGCCATCTGTTTATGGGTGTAATATAAGCACCCATAAATCATCGTCTACAAAGATATATTCATGTCTACCGTCTTTGAAAAAAACAACTTGATCAGCAAGGAAGAGTATCTAAAGGGAGAAATCACTGCCGAAATCAAGCATGAATATGTCAACGGCGAGATTTTCGCCATGGTCGGCTGCAGTGAAAATCATGATTTTATTGCCGGAAACATTTATCGTAAATTCGGCAATCATTTAGAAAACTCTTCCTGCCGTCCCTACACATCCGATATCAAGATCAAAACCGCTAAAGGTAATTTTCGTTACCCGGATTGTATGGTCGTCTGTGAGAAAGATAATGAAGATGTTTACTATCAAACTAAACCGATAATCTTAGTTGAAGTTCTCTCCCGCACCACGCGAAAAACAGATGAGAAAGATAAACTCTTGGAATATATCAATATTCCTACTTTAAAAGAGTACGTCATCATTGAGCAGGATTGCGTTGATATTACCGTTTATCTGAAAAGCAATGATTGGCATTCAACCCATTATTTTTTAAATGAAGACATCTACTTTGAATCGATTGATCTGACTCTATCGGTGGCGGAAATATATCACCGCGTTAATAACGAAGACATGACGGAATTCTTGAAAAATAAAACAACCACATCATAATCAACACCTTACAACCAGACAGACACGAATTCGCAGCCACCTTTCATCACTGATCAAACTCCACTCGATTCCTACCATTTTCTTTAGCGGAATACAAAGCATCATCCGCAGCTTTCAACAAATCATCTACTGTTTGAAACTGACCTGTATGACAAGCAACCCCCAGGCTTAAAGATACGCAATCATTCACTTTTGAGCCGCTGTGAGGGATTTTTTTATCCAATACCGCCATGCGCATTCTTTCAGCCATCTGCCCTGCGCCTGTTATATCTGTTTCCGGTAAAATAACCGTAAATTCTTCGCCACCATAACGGCAGGCGGTATCCATCGGTCGGGTCATGGCTGCGCCTATGGCTTGCGCAACAATAGCCAAACAATCATCGCCCATCTGATGACCATAACTGTCATTATATAATTTGAAAAAATCAATATCGCAAATGACTAACGATAACGGCAGCTTACTGCGACGGCTTAAGCGAAATTGTTTATCTAAGGTTTGGTCGAAACTGCGACGATTAGCCAAGCCGGTTAACTCGTCAAAATACGACAATCGCTCCAAATCTTTATTAAGTTCCAGCAACTTTTTCTGGGTATTGTACAATTTTTGCCGCATATCATAGATGCGCTCCATCGCTACGATGGTTAATTGTAAGCGCAACGGCTCTATCGGTTTACTCATATAGGCGTCGCCGCCGGATAAAATACCATTGGTAAAGGTTTCGTCATCCACTTTGGCGCTCAAAAACACAATTGGAAACCAATCATCTTTTCTTAGCTCTCGAATCGCTTTAGTCGCTTCCAGCCCATCCATGCCCGGCATTTCTATATCCATCAACACTAAATCTACATTGTTGTTTTCAATAAACTCAACACATTCATTTCCATTTTCAGCATAAAACGGCTGATGCCCCATAGTCACCACACAGGATGAAATAAATTCCCGGATTGATTTGCTATCATCGACAATTAATACTTTCATAGCTTCATCTTTCCCAAACGCTGCATCATTTTTTTATATTACCGAAAATTCTACTGGATTTTTCATACTTAAAAATAGATTAAATACATATTTTTTTCCAATATGATGAATCAAGTTAGTGTAAGCATTTTAGTACAAATATAAATAAAGTCAGAAAAATATTGAAAAAACAGGGATGATCTCATATTCTCAGCTGAGAATATGAATAGACGTTTCAAGTATAACAAGTATCTATAACAAAAATCATACCTATGGAGAGAGAGCATATGAAGATAGGCATACCCAAAGAGATACATGAAGGTGAAAAGCGCGTCGCAACCACGCCGGATGTCGCAACAAAGATTATCAAGCTAGGCTTTGAAGTCAGTATTGAAAGCGGCGCTGGCTTGGCAGCCGACATACCTGATAAAGCTTACAAAGATGTCGGCGTTAAAATTTTGAGATCAACTCAGTCTGTTTGGAAAAATTCCGACATCATCATGAAAGTCAGAGCGCCGGAATACAATTCTGAAACCGAAAGCCACGAAGCAGAACTGATGAAAAAAGGCCAACATTTAATTAGCTTTATCTGGCCGGCTCAGAATGAAGCATTGATGCAACAGTTGGCGGAACAAAATATCACTGTACTGGCGATGGACAGCATTCCGCGCATCTCCAGAGCGCAAAAAATGGATGCTTTGAGTTCAATGGCGAATATTGCCGGTTACCGAGCGATTGTGGAAGCCGCTCAACACTTCGGACGTTTTTTCACCGGCCAGATCACCGCCGCCGGTAAAGTCCCGCCGGCGAAAGTCCTGGTAATCGGAGCCGGGGTCGCCGGATTGGCGGCAATCGGCGCGGCGAAAAGCATGGGCGCGGTGGTCAGGGCATTCGATACCCGCCCGGAAGTGCAAGAACAAATTGAAAGCATGGATGCGGAGTTTTTAATGCTGGACTTTGATGAGGAAGGTTCCGGCAGCGGCGGTTACGCAAAAACCATGTCCAAGGAATTTATCAAAGCCGAAATGGCCTTGTTCGCCGAACAAGCCAAAGAAGTGGATATAATAATCACCACTGCATTAATTCCCGGTAAACCCGCTCCTGAGTTGATCACTTCAGCAATGGTTAAATCCATGAAGCAAGGCGGCGTCATTGTTGATTTAGCCGCCGAGCAAGGCGGTAACTGTGCGCTGACAGAAAAAGACCAAGTCGTTGTTAAAGAAGGCGTCACCATCATCGGCTATAGCAATCTGCCCAGCCGTTTGGCCAATCAATCCAGCCAGTTATACGGCACCAATCTGCGTCATTTGTTAACCGATTTATGCCCGGAAAAAGACGGCCAGGTGCAAGTTAATATGGAAGATGAAGTCATTCGCGGCGCAACCGTCATCAAAGAAGGCAAAATAACTTGGCCCCCGCCACCTCCCAAACTATCGGCAGCCGCTCCGGACCAGACTCAAGCTGTTGAAGCCAATAAAGCTTTAGCGCCGGTTGATGAAACGGCTATTCCGGAACCGATCAAAAGAGTGGCGTTATACGCTTTAGCCGGTTTTGCTTTTTACGGCTTGGGTTCTGTCGCCCCCGCATCCTTCATGTCGCATTTTACCGTATTTGTGTTAGCTTGTTTTGTCGGCTACCAGGTAATTTGGAACGTTACACCATCCTTACATACCCCTCTGATGAGCGTCACCAACGCTATCAGCGGCATCATCGTGATCGGCGCATTGGTGCAAATCTCAGCGCCGGGCGCACTGATCATGATTTTATCCGGGCTGGCTGTTTTAGCGGCTTCAATCAATATTGCCGGCGGCTTTTTAGTGACTCGCCGCATGCTTGAAATGTTTAGAAAATAGGAGTTTCGAATATGTCACAAGGTCTTGTCATCATGTCTTACATCGTCGCATCGATTCTTTTCATTTTAAGTTTAAGCGGCCTCAGCAACCAGGAAACCGCCCGCAAGGGAAATTATTACGGCATGGTCGGTATGCTAATCGCCATTTTGGCGACTGTCATGTCCGATGCCGTCACTTCTTACACTATTTTAATCTTTGCGCTGCTAATCGGCGGCAGTATCGGGGTGAGAGCCGCGCTTAAAGTCGAAATGACGCAAATGCCGGAGCTGGTTGCGTTAATGCATAGCCTAGTCGGCCTAGCGGCTGTATTGGTCGGTTACGCCAATTTTATCGATGAATCATCCGCTTTCACCGGCATTGAAAAAACCATCCATGAACTGGAAATTTACATCGGCATTTTAATCGGAGCCATCACCTTTTCCGGATCTATCATTGCTTTTGGAAAGCTTTGCGGCAAAATCAGCGGTAAACCGATGTTGCTGCCTGGCCGTCATCTCCTTAATTTAATTTTATTATTAATCGCCGTCTGGTTAGGCGATCAATTTTTAATTGAAGCGGAAACCGGAGGCGGCGTTTGGCCGTTGATTCTGATGACGGTTATCGCTTTGGCTTTCGGCGTTCATATGGTGATGGCGATCGGCGGCGCAGACATGCCGGTGGTGGTCTCCATGCTTAACAGCTATTCGGGATGGGCGGCGGCGGCCACCGGTTTTATGCTCAGCAATGATTTATTAATCGTCACCGGCGCATTAGTCGGCAGCAGCGGCGCAATATTAAGCTATATCATGTGCAGAGCGATGAACCGCCATTTTCTCAGCGTTATTGCCGGTGGTTTCGGCAGTTCCGGCGGCGGTTCGGCGGAAGTGGAAGGCGAAGTACAAGCCATCGATGTGGAAGAAACCGTACAACTACTACACGACGCCAGAAACATCATGATCATTCCCGGTTACGGCATGGCCGTCGCCCAAGCCCAACACACGGTACACGAAATATCCAAATTTTTAGTCGGCCAACACAAAACCGTTCGCTTCGGCATACACCCTGTAGCCGGACGTATGCCGGGGCATATGAATGTATTGCTGGCGGAAGCCAAAGTCCCTTATGACATTGTCTTTGAAATGGATGAAATCAATGAAGACTTTCCGGATGTGGACATTACCATCGTGATCGGCGCCAATGACATCGTCAACCCGTCGGCATTGGAAGATCCCAACAGCCCGATTGCCGGTATGCCGGTATTGGAATGCTGGAAAGGCGGCTCGACTATCGTGTTAAAACGCAGCATGGCCTCCGGTTACGCCGGAGTCGGCAACCCTTTGTTCGTACATGACAACACCCGGATGTTATTCGGCGATGCTAATGACAGTTTGCAGTCGGTTTTGAAACGATTGCAGGGTTAATTGCTGTGGTTTAGTCAGTATTGTCTTGCTGTATTTTGGAGTAATTTCGCTATGGACGGGATTAATATCCCGTCCGGCATATTGCGTTTTAACATCAATCGCTCCCTATCATTTGTGCCCCGTAAAGTTATACACAATTTCTGTGGATAACTTTGTGAACATAATGTATAAAACGTATCTGACGCCGCATAAACCCTTATCTCAAGCTAATTTGTACAGTTATTAGCCAAACCAAATAATAATTTTATTATCAATGCCTTACGAATCATTCATAAGATAATAAGAGCGCTGTTCAAGTTAATTGAATAGTTATTAATCGAATAATACAATTTTAGCGAAACCTGTGTATTATTTTCATCAATCCGGCAAACCAAGTTGCCCTTTTGCAACAATTTCACGATTAGCCCTGAGTTTAGATTCATGCAAGTCCAATGATTCCGTTTCGCTGTTTACCCAACCGATTCGACTAATTTTCTCCCCTTTGAGGTCGGCATTTAAGATTGCGCCTTGATAATGCCCAAAACGCAAATACAATCCTGCGAATAAATTGCTCATAAAATGTTTGGGTTGATGGGTTAATAACCAGCCGATTAACAATATTATCAGTAGGCCGAAAATAGGCGACATCCAGCTCAACCCCGAATTAAACACAATTCCCATTGCCAACAGAAAACAGCCGATCAAAATGGCTATTCCGTATAATTCCTCAGACCGATTATGTTGATGCTGTACTTTTTGACTGGACAATTGCTTAATCGCAAAATATCCCGCCGTCAAAATGATTAAGGCAATAATCAGCTGCCCGACATCGGTGATAAAAACAGAAAAAACCCGATTCAGCGTAGTCAGTTTTAAAATATCGCCCGTTATTAATAGGCCAACCGTCACAGCAAAGATTAAATAAACTAAAACAGCGAAAAGTGACAACAACTGTTCCGCATTAGATTCAATGGACTTACCTTCATTGTCCGAAGATGACCAACTTTCCAGTTTATTTATCAGCCATGGCGTTTTACATTCTTCTATCAAAGCTTTAAGAATAGAATTCACAAAAACTAAAATCGCACTAAAAATGCATAAAACCAACCATAGATTAATCAACATCCCGGCATTAGGAAAATGATTGAGAAGTCTTATTTCCGGCAACATCAACGTCGTTAAAACTAAGGCTGCCACTAAGCCGGTTAGCGCTGCCAGTATAATGGCTATCAATGGCGGTTGATCCAATAACTTGCCGCTCGGTTTTAATTTCTCATCTAAACGCCAGCCGGTCAATAGCCTATGAATTCCAAAAGTCACACCGATAAACGATAGAATAATAAATAGACCATAAGCTAAAAACTTCAACTTAGCTAATACGGAAACCGTCGTTACTTGCTCCAAAACCAGGAGTCCAACCAAGGTGATTAGTACAAAATAGACAATTGCGGAAAAAAAATTAATCAGAGCTTGGTAAAGCCTCTCAAAACGCCCTTCATCCTCATTTTCCGAGGTTATTTTATAACTTTTTAAAGCGTCTTTTATGTCACCTTCCAGCAATAAATTTACCAATTCCAGTATTGCTTTTCTAATCATCACCGCCGCTAAACAAAGAACAAACAGCGCCAACCAAGCTTCCAGAAATACTTCACTGAAATCTGTACGCTTAAAATAAATATTGGACCGAAAATAATAGCCTAGCGCCAAAAAACCGAACACCAGCCCTGATGAAAGACTCAATAACCAAGAGACAAATGCATTGCCTTGATCTTGTCTGGGCTCTCTGTTCGGCGGCGTAATAACATCATCCCACCCCCAGCCTCTTAATTGGTTTTGGAGAAAAAGCACTCCTCTAATCACTACGAATAAAACGAATACAACAACGAGTCCATCAATAATCAACGCCTGATTATCGACCAAAATAGCCTTCCAACTCTCTACGATTTGTTTCATAACCTTACCTTTCGCAATTAAGACATTGTCTTTAGAATGGATTAGATTATGAAATATCCAAAATTAACTTACTATTATGAAATTACCGTCAATATTTTGGCAGCCGGAGATTCATCGAAAATGATTTTAATTTCTGGCATAAAAAAAGGCGGCTCAAAGCCGCCTTTTTATGATTAAAGTAAAATCAAGACAACTTTTCTTTAATACGCGCCGCTTTACCGGTCAGGTTGCGTAAATAGTACAACTTGGCTCGACGCACATCGCCGCGTCTTTTCACTTCGATACCGCCGACTAATGGACTGTGCGTTTGGAAAACACGCTCAACGCCCACGCCATGAGAAATTTTTCTGACTGTAAATGCGGAATTGATGCCACGATTACGTTTTGCAATCACAACGCCTTCAAAAGCCTGCAATCTTTCACGATTACCTTCTTTTACTTTTACTTGAACAACAACGGTATCGCCCGGCGCAAATTCCGGAATATCTGTCTTCAGCTGTTCAGCTTCCAATTCTTTAATAATGTTACTCATAACCACACCCTAAATATTTCTATTCACTTTGAAATTGTTTTAACAAAGCTTCCTGCTCTGCGCTTAATTTTTGCGTTTTTAACAAATCCGGCCTTCTTAACCAGGTTCGCCCCAAGGCTTGCTTCATACGCCATTTTTCTATTTCCGCATGATTGCCAGACAGCAACACCTGCGGAACATCGCCTAACTCGCTTTTTTCAGGTCGCGTATAATGCGGACAATCCAATAAACCATTGAAGTGGGAATCCTGCACTGCCGACAATTGATGCCCCAATACACCGGGAATCAATCGGCTGACCGCATCAATCACAACCAGCGCCGCCAATTCACCACCGCTGATCACATAATCGCCTAAAGACCATTCATCATCACAAGCTGCGTCGATAATCCTTTCATCCAGCCCTTCATAACGCCCGGCCACCAATACCAGATTATCAAGACGACTCGCTTCTTCCAAGAGAGCTTGATTCAAAACCCGCCCTTGAGGGCTTAAATAAACAACTTTAGATGTTTGCTCTCGCCGCGCCCGCTTTATATCCGTTACAGCGTCCAACAACGGCTGAAACTTCATCACCATTCCCGGACCGCCTCCATAAGGCCTATCGTCTACCGTGCGATGAACGTCATGGGTATAATCTCTAGGATTCCAAACGCTTAATTGCAACAACCCTTTTTCTATTGCTTTCCCCGTCACGCCGGTTGCTGCCGCCGTTTTAACCATCTCAGGAAACAAGCTGATGACATCAAACTGCACAACGCCGCCTAAAAATCAGGATCCCAGTCGACAACCAGCAATTTCGCATCCAGATCAATCTCTACAATCGTCTGTTCTTGTAAAAATGGTATCAACCGTTCACGCTCTGCGTCTTTAACGACCAACACATCATTGGCGCCGGTTTCCAGCAAATGATCCACTAAGCCTAATGCTTCGCCATTCTGCGTTTCCACGCTCAATCCGACCAAATCAGCCCAATAGTATTCGCCTTGCTCCGGCTCCGGCAATTGCTTCCTATCTATCAGAATCTGCCATCCGGATAACAACGCCGCATCATCCCTATCTTGCACGCCTTCAACAGCGACAACCACTAATTTACCTTGGCGTTTCCCGTCAATTAATTTGACGGTTTTTCGCTGACTTCCTTTTTGCAAATACCAATCGGTATATTGCAGTATATTTTCTCTAGGCTGAGTAAAAGAATAGATTTTTAACCATCCTTTAACGCCGAAGACGCCGGAAATTTCGCCAACGTTGATTAAATCAAGATCCTGCACAACCTCTAATTAAGCCGCAACGGCTTTGGCAGCATCCTTGATTAATTTTGCAACGCGTTCAGAAGGCTGAGCGCCATTGGATTTCCAATATTCAATACGCTCGATATCCAAGCGTAATTTTTCTTCACCGCCAGTTGCAAACGGGTTAAAAAAGCCGAGGCGCTCGATATAACGACCATCACGACTGTTTCTGCTATCAGTCACAACAACATGATAAAAAGGGTGGTTTTTCGCGCCACCTCTAGCTAAACGAATGGAGACCATTAAAATACCTTTATAACTATAATCAAAAACGTAATCAGACTATTTTACGCGAATTTTAGAATTTGTGAAGAAAAAATTATTTTTCTTCTCGCCTGTAAAGATTTAAGAAGGCGAAAAGTTTACCCATTACATCCGCATTCCGCGCATATTGCCTTTCATACCCCTGACCATATTCGACATATTGCCTTTGGTAAAACGTTTCATCATTTTCTGCATCATTTTATGCTGCTTGAGAATACGGTTAACGTCCTGCAATTCCTGCCCGGCGCCGACGGCAATACGTTTTTTACGATTACCTTTAATCAAATCCGGAAATTTACGCTCCTGCCTGGTCATCGAATTAATAATAGCAATCTGCCTAGCCAAATGCTTATCGTCTACTTTATCTTTCATGTCCTGCGGCACTTCATTCATGCCGGGTAATTTATCCATCATTGCGCCGACGCCGCCCATATTTTGCATTTGCAACAACTGATCCCGCAGATCATTCATATCGAAGCTTTTGCCTTTCTTTATTTTTTTGGCTAGCTTATCGGCTTTTTTCTTATCGGCTTTTTGTTCAATTTCCTCAATCAGCGACAACATATCGCCCATGCCGAGAATACGGGAAGCGATACGATCAGGATGGAAAGGCTCCAGCGCATCGGCTTTTTCGCCGACCCCGATAAATTTAATCGGCTTACCTGTAATTTGACGTATCGATAACGCCGCCCCGCCGCGCGCGTCACCGTCGGCTTTCGTTAACACCACCCCGGTCAAAGGCAAGGCGTCATGAAACGCCTTGGCGGTATTCGCCGCATCCTGCCCGGTCATACTATCGACAACAAATAATGTCTCAATCGGATTCACTGCGGCATGCAATGCTTTTATTTCGCCCATCATTTCATCGTCGATGTGCAAACGACCCGCAGTATCGACAATCAACACATCCATAAATTGGCGCTTGGCGGCATCAATCGCTCTGTTGACAATGTCAACCGGGTTTTCAGTCGCCTCACTGGGGAAAAACATCAACTCTTGATCATTCGCCAAAGTTTCCAATTGCTTGATCGCTGCCGGTCGATATACGTCAGCGCTAACCACCCCGACTTTTTTCTTTTCATTCTGTTTAAGATAACGACCCAATTTGGCAACAGTGGTGGTTTTACCCGCCCCCTGCAAGCCCGCCATCAAAATCACCGCAGGCGGATTGGTTCTAAGGTTCAGCGCCTCATTGGCTTCCCCCATCACTTTCACCAATTCAGCCTGAACAACTTTTAGAAAAGCCTGACCGGGATTCAAGCTGGTCTGCACATCTTGTCCCAAAGCGCCGACTTTAACCTGTTCAATAAACTCGGTGACAACTGGCAATGCGACATCTGCTTCCAATAACGCCATGCGCACTTCGCGCATTGTGTCTTTAATATTATCTTCGGTCAGACGCCCCTGACCTTTTATTTTTTTTAATGTGCCGCCAAGGCGATCAGTTAAATTATCAAACATATCGATTTTTTACTTTATAAATGAGGCAATACAGAGCCTTTACCCTATAACAATTTGACCGAATATATTACCATATGATGATTCAAGTTCTTTTTATTATTTTATTTTAATCACTATGGCTCTTAAAATCATTGGGATACTGTCGTTAACCTGCTATTTCAGCAGTATCATTTTATTAGCTATTGATATCAAAAAAGAAAAGTCACGATCATTCGCCACCCTGCCGGGCTGGGCTGCGGTGGTTTTACATATTGGCTATATCGTCGGCGTTTCGTTACAAATCAAGCATTTTGACTTTAGCTTTTACAGCATGGGTTCAACCCTGTCAGCCATCATCGCCTTGTTGATTTTATCGGTCAGCCTCAGCAAGCCCATCGAAAAAATGGGCGTAGTTATTTTCCCTATAAGCTTAGCAATGCTGGCCTTCTCTATGTTCATTCCTTCTGTCGGTCAGTCTTTGCAAACCAATAACTGGCAATTAAGCAGTCACATTTTCAGCTCAATCATTGCTTTCAGCCTGCTCAACGTGGCGGCATTACAGGCCATTTTCCTGGCCGTTCAAGAACAACAGCTGAGAAAACATCCGCCGCGCAAAATCATTTTGACCCTGCCGCCGTTGCAAACCATGGAATCGTTGTTATTTCAATTAATTATCGCCGGCATCGCTTTTCTCACCGTTTCCCTGGCAACCGGCTTTATTTTTATTGAAGATTTATTCGCTCAGCATCTAGCGCATAAAACCGTGCTATCCATCATCGCATGGCTGGTTTTCAGCGCCTTGATCTATGGTCGCTTCCGCTATGGTTGGCGAGGACAAACCGCTATTCAATGGACATTAATCGGCTTTACATCACTATTACTGGCTTATTTCGGCAGCAAAATGGTGCTGGAACTCATTTTGGATAAAGTTTAAGAAATCTTATTGCCTTAATACCGCCCGCGCCTTAGCAAACAAGGTGCGAATCGCCTGACGATACATTTCTTCACGGATAATCAACTCTTCATTATTTTTCGCCAGAATATCTTCCTGATCATTGAAATAATCACGATAAATTTCCATTTCAGCAGACTCTAACAAAGGTTTTCCCTGTGTATCCAGCATTGAATAATTGAGTCGATAAATCAGCTCAAATTCATTCGCTTTGCCAACCGAGCTGATCGACAACACCCGCCTATCCATTTTCTCATGATTCACATAAACCACGACCTCGGCATTGTCAGCCTTATCCAACAATTGCCCGCCGGTAGAGCGCAGAGTTAATTGCATTTGTCGATGCAAAGGCCCGGAAGCATTCAACAAGGCGATTTTTTTGACCTGCCCGGTTTCGTATTGCGAACCTCGCAAATGGTAGCCGCAAGCCGACAACAAAAAGATTGCGGACAACATTATCAACAAGTGTTTTATTTTCATCACTGACAGCTACCCACTACGTTTAAACGACGATGTTAACTAATTTTTTAGGCACGACAATCACCTTTTTGACCGGCTTTTCTGCAATATACTTTTGAATATTGTCATCAGCTAAAGCCAAAGCCTCAACTTCATCTTTACCCGCCGCCACCGACACATTCAACTTACTGCGCAGCTTACCGTTAACTTGTACGACAATTTGCAGACTATCTTGCTGCAAAGCCTGTTCATCAACAACCGGCCAGCTTGCAGTCACAATATCATCAGTATGGCCAAGCTCACGCCATAACTGTTCGCAAATATGCGGAATAATCGGCGCCAACATTAACACAATCACTTCCAATGCCTCTTGTTTCACGGCTAATCCGTTCTCACTATCATCGTCAAACTTGGATAAGGCATTGATTAATTCCATATTAGCGGCAATCGCCGTATTGAATGTATAACGACGATTTAAGTCATCAGTGACTTTGGCTAAGGCTTGATGTAGTTGTCTACGCAGCGCTTTTTGAGCATCCGTCAAACTTGCTTTATCTAGTTCGCCTGTCGCGGCAGTGTTATTGACATGTAAATAAACTTGACGCCATAAGCGTTTTAAAAATTTATAAGCGCCTTCCACGCCGCTATCAGACCATTCCAACGATTGCTCAGGCGGTGCTGCAAACATAATAAACAGACGCACAGTATCAGCGCCGTATTGATCAATTAAAGCCTGAGGATCAACTGTATTACCTTTAGATTTGGACATTTTAGCGCCGTCTTTCAACACCATGCCCTGAGTCAACAAGTTTTTAAACGGCTCATCAACTTTCAACAAACCTTCATCGCGCATTAATTTGGTATAAAAACGCGCATATAAAAGATGCAAAATAGCATGTTCAATACCGCCGATATAATGATCCACAGGCAACCAGTAATTGGCTTCTTCGGAAACCATCGCAGTATCGCTGGCGCCGGCATAACGCGCAAAATACCAGGAAGACTCCATAAAGGTATCAAAAGTATCGGTATCTCTTTGCGCAGCTTTACCGCAGCTTGGACAATCAACATGAGAGAAAGTCGGGTGCGCAGCCAAGGGCGATTGGGAACCATCCAACACCACATCACGCGGCAATTCTATCGGCAAACTGTCTTCAGGAGCTGCTTGCATGCCGCAATCATCGCAATAAATGACCGGCACCGGCGTCCCCCAATAACGTTGTCTGGATACCCCCCAATCTCTCAACCTGAAATTGGTTCTACGCTGACCTTTCTGTTGTTTTTCTAAAGCATCGGCAATCGCATTGAAAGCTTGCTTAAAATCCAAGCCATCAAATTCCGCCGAATTCTTTAATACGCCTTTTTCCGTATATGCTGTTTCGGAAATATCATCGTCTGCGCCATCAGCAGAGAAAATGACTTGTTTAATCGGAATGTCGTATTTTTTCGCGAATTCATAATCACGTTGATCATGCCCCGGTACTGACATCACCGCACCGGTGCCATACCCCATCAAAACAAAATTGGCAATCCAGACTTGCACCAACTCGCCTGATAAAGGGTGAACCGCTTTCAGACCGGAATCAATCCCTTTCTTCTCCATAGTTTCCATCGCCGCTTCGGAAGTTTCCATCACTCGACATTCTTCTATAAATGCGGCAATATCCGAATTCTTTTCCGCCGCCTCCAGCGCCAAGGGATGCTCCGCAGCAATCGCCACATAGGTCACTCCCATCAAGGTATCCGGTCGAGTCGTATAAATGGGGATAACTTCATCCCGCCCATCAACTGCAAAATCCATTTCCAAACCTTCTGAACGACCGATCCAATTGGCTTGCATCGTCTTCACCTGCTCCGGCCAGCCATCCAAAGCATCCAAGTCCTTTAGCAACTCATCGGCATAAGCGGTAATTTTAAGAAACCACTGAGAAATCTCTTTTTTTTCCACAGGCGTATCGCAGCGCCAACAGCAGCCTTCAATCACCTGCTCATTAGCTAAAACCGTTTGATCATTCGGACACCAATTAACCGGCGATACTTTTTTGTATACCAGACCTTTTTCCAACAGTTTTAAGAAGAACCATTGCTCCCAACGAAAATATTCGGCATCGCAAGTCGCTAATTCCCGATCCCAGTCATAAGCAAACCCCAATCGATTGAGCTGATCCTTCATATAATTAATGTTGTCATGCGTCCAATCGGCCGGATGTACATTATTCTGCATCGCCGCGTTTTCAGCCGGTAAGCCGAAAGCATCCCATCCCATAGGCTGCATGACATTTTTACCCAGCATACGTTGAAAACGACTTAAAACATCCCCTATCGTATAATTTCTAACATGCCCCATATGCAATTTGCCGCTGGGATAGGGAAACATGGACAGACAATAATATTTTTCTTTATCGGATGCTTCGTCGGCCTTAAAAACGGCTGATTCATGCCAATTTTGCTGAACTTGTTGCTCAATTTCTAATGGTTTGTAATTTTCTTCCATCCTGCTCGTCTTTTACCGGTCAAAAGCGTGTAGAATACCTTACACAAGGATAAATCTAAAGTTTGATTTACAGGAGACTGGTATGAGCGACAATAAATTAATAGAAGCCTATAATCGTTTGATGGAACATATGTATGAAGTGATGGACGACACCCTCTATTCGGTGGCCGATGCATTGGAAGCCGCCAAAGAAAAAACCAGTGAACTCGGCGGTCATTTACAAGAATTGACCCAGGAAGAACTGGACGCCATCGGCCATTATGTTATGCGTGATATAGAGCATGCCGCCAATTCGCCGGTAGAAGATGATGACTCGTTAACTGAATGGCTGAAATTTGATTTAGAATTACTGGAAAATTTCGCCAAAGACACCTTCTTAAGCGTCGCCGACAAAACCCGCATTGAATTAGCAAAAATAGCCACTCAAGCAAAGAAATACCATCCTTACTCAAGCGGACAAATTACCGGCCCCGGAACCTTTTCATGCGATGCATGCGGCAAGCAAATCGCTTTTAAATCCACCAGCGTCATCCCCGATTGTCCGGAATGTGGCGGAAAATCTTACAAACGTTGTTGATATTCATGCCGTAAAACTAGATAATTCTTATTTTAACGATATGATTTTATGAGGAAAACATGCGCAGGGTCATCTTCAATCAAAAAGGCGGTGTCGGAAAATCGACTATTACCTGTAATTTAGCCGCCATTAGCGCGGTTGAAGGCAAAAAAACACTGGTAATAGATCTGGATATTCAATCCAATTCCACCCAATATTTATTGGGTGAAAAGTTCGAAGATCCCGACAAAACAATCGCAAATTTCTTTAAAAGCTGTCTAGGCTTGGGATTATTCGGCGGCGGCAAAGAAACGCTGGACGATGTAATCCATGAAACGCCTTTTCCCAATTTATATGTCATTCCTGCGCACCCCGATTTAGAAGGCTTGCAAAGTCGACTGGACTCTCGTTATAAAATATTTAAATTAAGAGAGGCCCTGGAAAGACTGGAAGGCTTTGATCATATTTATATTGATACGCCGCCGATTTTAAACTTCTACAGTCAATCAGCGCTGATTGCCGCTGAAAAATGCCTGATTCCATTTGATTGCGATACCTTTGCGCGCAACGCCTTATATACTAATACCGCGTCCAGTGGATAATTAACCAACTGAATTACAAAGAATTACGCAATATATTTAGACTTAAGACTTGCCATTTTGTTGGGTATAATTGAATGGATAACCCCCTGTCCAAAGAAGCAATC
>SPJM01000305.1 GCA_006844585.1 Methylococcaceae bacterium
GTCCATGTAACTGACAGCGAAGGTATATTCGCCGTCATTAATTTCATAATTCAATTGTGCGGCCAGCGCCGGGTCAGCGTTAAAGTGGCCTTCGCCCAATGCGCCTAAAATTACTTTTTGTATTTCTTGGTGATCGCCTAGCGGTAAGCCAATATTAAATTTTAGAGATAAGTCGCCCCAACCTGAATGATGAGTGGCGTAGAAGGAGCCGCCGTCTGCGGACAGCAATAATCGACGCGAGCGGTCAAAGTATATCCCTTGATGTAGAATAATTGAAGGCGTGGTAACGGCGACATCGCGGGTTTCATTGAACAAGCCGAATGGGATTTTAATGCGGCCGCCGCGAAAACCCATGCTACTGTTTTCAGAGTTGAATAAATGTAAATCAGCGACTGCGTAATCCAGTTTGACGCTGCCGCGATCCAAATCGCCGACGCGTCGATACAGCCCCTGAGCTGAAAAGGTTAATTGATCTAATGCCTGATAGGAAAGATTGAGCCCAAGTTCGGTTTGTCCGGGGCTAATGCCGTCGTCGCTTTGCCCATAAAGATTATTATCCGAGGTATGGAAGAAACCCTGAGTTATAAAGCCGTGTATATGCAAATCATCGTTCCAAAACCCGGCCTGCACTGGCAATGCATAAACTAGATAGGCAATCAAAATAATGCTTTTATTGTTCAATAAATAATCGAATTTTTTCATTTTTTGATCCTTTATCCACATAACCGATGGAATTGGGAGTCGAGCTGACTTTTTCCAACATTTCCCGTTCTGTCGCAATGGTTACCGGACCCCTACCGGTGCCTGAAAATATCATTTTGTTCCAAATACGACGCAATTGGAAAGGCAGCATATTAAGCTTGTTTTTGGCGAATTTTTTATGTAGCGGGTGGTCGTCCGGCAGTACAAACACTTTAATCGGTTTGTCATTGGGCCAGTATTTTTGCCGCATGGTAAAAATCGAACGATACTGTAGTGTGGAGAATGTCGCTGAACCGGGTACGGCATGGTTAACAATGACATCGACTGCATTAACCGGCGCCATGAAAAAACTGAGCGCCAGCATCAATAGAATTTGTTTATTGATGCTAACAGAAATGGCGCGCATCAATCGGGTTAGATAACTTGTAAATAGCCCAAACATAAGAAATTGATGAGGCTTGCCCCTTTCAGCATTAGAAATTTGCTGTTGTATGAGATAGCTGTTAGGTTCTTGATTACCCATGTTTTTGTTTTGGGTTCGCCCATCAAAATATAATTGTTAGTATTTCATTTATATTATGTATATGTCCAATTGTTTTTTACAAACTTTCGAGTGTTGTCTCAATTTATTGATTGTTGTTTTTCAAAGGTCGTGTTAAAGAATAAATAAAATTAACTGCTACGGGGTTTAGTTAGTTTTTCATTAACATGCGGTTCGATAAGTTTAAACATCATTTGATGCATTTTCGGATTGCCGGTGACTAGATTTCCGGTTTGCAGATAATCATTATTAAACGAGAAGTCCGTACATACCCCGCCAGCCTCTTGAATTAATAATACGCCGGCCGCCATATCCCATTCTTGCAGACCGATTTCCCAAAAGCCGTCTAGGCGACCGCAAGCGACGTAGGCCAAATCTAAAGCGGCGGCGCCCGCGCGTCTTATGCCTGCTGTGGCGATGCATAAGGGTCTGAACATAGCCAAATAGGCATCTAAATGTTCGTCGGATTTGAATGGGAAGCCGGTGCCTAACAATGCGCTTTGTAAATTAGTTTGCTTAGCGACGCGTATTTTACGGTTATTCAGCATTGCGCCGCCGCCGCGTTCGGCGGTGAATAATTCATCATTGACTGGGTCGTAAACCACGCCGACTTCTAATTTCCCTTTAACTTTCAAGGCGATTGAAACGGCATATTGCGGGAAACCATGCAGAAAATTGGTGGTGCCGTCTAATGGATCAATGACCCAAATGTAATCGTTACCGCTATGCTCGCCGCTTTCTTCAGCTAATATTGCGTGATCCGGATAGGCTTTGCGGATCACTTGGATGATTTCTTGTTCGGCGGCAAAATCAACTTCGGAAACAAAATCATGCTGACTTTTCTGGTTGATGGTGAGGCGGTTGACATTATGACTGGCGCGTTGAATGATGTCGCCGGCATTTCTTGCTGCGCGGACTGCAATATTAAGCATTGGATGCATAGTTTAAATCTAATCGGTCGATAAAGTGCTATAGGATAGCAAATCTTTTGATAGAATTATCGGTTTTTATCAAGAGTCGGTCGTTATATTGTTGTCAAATATAAAAATTATTTTGGTTGAGACTTCTCATCCCGGAAATATAGGCGCTGTCGCCAGAGCGATGAAAAATATGGCCTTATCGCAATTGTGTCTGGTAGCGCCCAAACAATTTCCCAGTGCTGACGCCACCTCTAGGGCGGCGGGCGCTCATGATCTTTTGAGCAATGTACAGATTGTGGAAAGTTTGGCTGAGGCGGTTGCGGATTGTCATATCATTATCGGCGCCAGCGCCCGCGATAGAACCATAAGTTGGCCTGAACTCACCGCCCGCCAAGCGGCTGAAAAGTTTTCCGGGCCGCAATATGCTGAAAACAAAATCGGCATCGTTTTCGGGCGCGAAAATTCCGGTTTAAAAAATGATGAATTGGATTTGTGCCGATTTCTGGTGAAGATCCCGTGCAACTCGGCATTTAGTTCTTTGAATTTGGCCGCCGCCGTTCAAGTCGTCAGTTATGAATTTTTCATGGCGCAGGGCAAACCATCTGCAAGCGAGGCAGGCGACAAAGAAACAGACCCGTTGGCGACAGCGGAACAAATGGAATCCTTTTATCAGCATCTTTATCAAACCATGGCGGATATCGGTTTTTTACATGTCGACAAGTCGCAATCGATTATGCGGCGTTTGAGAAGGGTGTTTAATCGCGCGCAATTGGATTGTAAAGAATTGGATATACTTCGGGGTATCTTGAGATTTTCACAAAATCATAATCAATAATATGTTTCACAGGATAAAAGAAGAGATCAATTGCGTTTTTGATCGCGATCCCGCCGCACAGTCTATTTTTGAAGTTGTGACTGCCTATCCCGGTTTTCATGCTCTAATCATACATCGTTTGAGCCATTTTTTTTGGCGTAAAGGGTTGCGCTGGTTAGGACGTTTTAGTTCGCATATCGGGCGTTGGTTGACCGGCATTGAAATTCATCCCGGTGCCACCATCGGTAGGCGCTTTTTCATCGATCACGGCATGGGCGTAGTCATTGGCGAGACCGCAGTGATCGGCGACGATTGTACGCTTTATCATGGGGTAACTTTAGGCGGCACCAGTTGGGAAAAAGGCAAGCGACATCCGACTTTGGGCGATGGCGTAGTGATCGGCGCCGGGGCTAAAGTATTAGGACCTATTGAGGTGGGCGAGGGTGCGCGGGTCGGTTCTAATTCGGTGGTGTTAAAACCCGTCCCGACCGGCGCCACAGTCGTCGGCATTCCGGCGCATATTGTCGGTTCAAAACAAGATAAGGCGAGTGGTAGAAGGGCGATTGCCGAAAAAATGGGTTTTGACGCCTATGGAACCACTCAGGACATGCCGGATCCGGTTGCTAACGCTATCAATCATATGTTGGACCATATTCAGAAGATGGATAGTCATTTAGTAAAAATGCAGGCGGCGATGACTCAAGCCGGCATTCAATATCAGGATGAACCGATTGAATCATTGGATAATTGTGAGATTAAAGATAATGATAACGGCCAATAGATCATTGTGATCAGGTCGTTTTCTTGCAGCGGACTTTTGCATTATTGTTGACTAAAATACTTGGTTTTATTATAGTGTCCTTACTGATTATAGGTTTTTGAGGAGATGAATAATGAGATTAACGACAAAAGGCAGATATGCAGTCACGGCGATGTTGGATTTGGCGTTTCATAGTCAAGCAAAACCTGTAACCTTAACCGATATAGCAACCCGGCAAACCATTTCACTCTCTTATTTGGAGCAGCTTTTTTCCCGTTTGCGCAAAGCCGGCATGGTAACCGGCGTCAGAGGGCCGGGCGGCGGTTATAAGCTGAGTCGACCATCAAAAGACATTAATATTGCTGAAATTATTTCCGCCGTTGACGAACAGGTGGATTCAACCAAATGCGGTGGCGAAGGGAATTGCCAAAATAATCAACCTTGTTTAACGCATGATTTGTGGATGGGCTTAAGTGAACAAATTCGGCAATATTTAAGCGGTATCAGTTTAGGCTCATTGTTGGAAAGGGAATTTATAGTCGAGGTTGCCAACCGGCAAGATAATGATTTAGAAACTTTGGTTGAACTGGATAGTTTGCAAGAAAAAATTTCGGCTTAAATGATCTATTTGGATCATAACGCGACCACGCCTGTTGATGAACGGGTGTTGGAAGCGATGTTGCCCTTTTTATCAACATTTTTTGGCAACCCTTCCGGTTTATACCGCTTGGGGCGGATTGTGCGCAGCGCCATCGACCAAGCGAGGCAACAACTCGCTGATTTAGTTTCAGTGAGTCCCGAACAAATCATATTCACCAGCGGCGGCACGGAAGCTAATCATTTGGCTTTATCGCAAGCAGAGATGTCTGCACAGCTGTGGATCTCTGCAATAGAACACCCGTCAGTATTGGAAACGGCAAAACGTTATTATCCGCAATTTTCAGAATTGTTAGTTGATGTTTCCGGTAAAGTCGAGATTGATCAGTTTGCGGAATTGAATTTTAAAGAAAATGACTTTATATCGGTCATGTCGGCTAATAATGAAACCGGCGTTGTACAGGATATCGCTTCTCTCACCGCTAGTGTAAAACAGCAAGGCGTCATTTTTCATACCGATGCCGTGCAAGCTTTGGGAAAAATTCCGCTGTCTTTTAATGATTTGGGCGTGCAGTTAATGTCGCTGTCCAGTCATAAAATATATGGACCTAAAGGCAGTGGGGCCTTGGTTTTTGAAAAGGGGTTCAATGTTCAGCCGGTGTTGGTCGGAGGCGGTCAGGAATTTGATTGTCGATCCGGGACGGAAAATGTAGCCGGAATTGTCGGCTTCGGGAAAGCGGCTGAATTGGCGAAACAGGCGATTGAAGAGTTTCAAACGATATTAACGCTAAGGGATTGTTTAGAACAGCAATTAGCGCTGATTCCCGGGGTTGTAATCTTTGCCCGTGATGAAAACAGATTGCCGAATACCGTACAGTTCGCTATTTTGGGAGTAGACGGTGAAATGCTGCTAATGCAATTGGATCGGAATAATATTGCAGTATCCAGCGGTTCCGCATGCGCTTCCGGCGGCGGCGAAGTCAGTTCGGTTCTATTGGCGATGGGGGTCGATCCTCAATTAGCGAAAGGCGCTATCAGAGTCAGTTTGGGACGGCAAAACACCGAGTCTGACATAGAGGCTTTCATCGCAGTTTTAAAAGAAATAATTTCTCAAATTTAAGAAAATCTAATGAGTATAAAATTGACAGAAAATGCTGCAAAGCAAATTGAAAAGCAATTAACTAAACGCGGTTCCGGATTAGGTTTGAAATTAGGCGTAAAACAATCGGGTTGTTCAGGCTTGTCATATCTACTGGGTTACGCCGATAATCTGGAGGATGATGATATGGTTTTTGAACAGTTCGGGGTAAAAGTGATTGTAAAAAATAGCGATTATGAAGTTTTAGACGGCATTGAATTGGATTATGCCAAGGAAGGCGTCAACGAGGCGTTTAAATTTCATAACCCCAATGTCAAAGGTACTTGCGGTTGCGGCGAAAGTTTTACGGTATAATACACAATACACCGTTGCCGACTAATTCACATTAGCTGGAAATCTTCGGCGCCCATTTTGTACTGCTATGCTAAGGACTGAGAATTTTATAAAACCCGAAACTAACGTGTCTTTTTGCTCAGTTTCTGCGTTGTGGAAATAGTTACATAGCTTGCTATGCGCCTATTTCCACGCCTCGGCAATCGCTCCCTGCAGTCGTTGAACCTGAACAAAAATCCTACGCTAGTAGCGGGTTTTATTTCATCCTCAGTCCTTAACAAGTAAGGCAAATGAATAATGACAAATTATGAAAGTTCAAACTGATTTGTAAATAACTTATCGCAGTCATGCTACCATAACGGCATTGAACATTTTTCTTTAAATGTTCGAGTTGGTATACTTCTAATTTTCATAACATCCAGAGAACAGCTCATTTTAATGGGCTGGCGATTGGCGTCAGTTTTAAGCTTAAAAGAGTTATTGATGAAGAAAAAGTCAGATATTCTTCATGTTTAATTTGGTTAAGCATTATTCATTATATATGTTGCAGGGTTTATATCTTTTTATTAAAAAACATAAAATATTTAATATATTCATTTTATTTTTCTGTTTTTTATTCAGCTCGCCCATCAACTCCAGCCAACCTTTACCGGCTTCTTTATTAAAAGCGGTTTACACTTATAAATTTGCCAAATTTACCTATTGGCCGGAACAGGATTTAATTAAAAATGATCAGTTTATTACCTTATGTATTATTGGAAAGAGTCCTTTTTCCAATAAAGAATTAGCGTTAATCGATAATAAGCCGATAAAAAAGCGAACATTAAAAACCATACAGTTAAATGCTGAGCACTTAACAGCGGAAGATTTAACTGATTGCCAAATCGCCTACATCAGTGTTTCTGAAAAAAATCAATTATCTAATCTATTTGAAATATTAAAGTCGTTTCCAATATTGACGGTGAGCGATATCAGTCGTTTTTCAGAACTTGGCGGAATGATCACTTTGATTCAATTAGGCTCAAAAATTATTATTCAAATCAATCAGGAAGTGGTTGAAAACAGTGGATTGAAAATCAGTTCCAAACTTTTAGAATTTTCTATTTTGGTCGGGAAGGATAAATAGGCAATTTTAATGGGGATGTTTTTTGGTAGAAAAACCATTGCGGCAAAAATGACCGGGATCATGCTGGTGACTATCATGTTGGCCTTGTTCATTATTCTGTTTGGGGTTTTGCTTCATAAATACCATGATGATCAGCATTCGTTGGAACAACAAGTAAAAACCCTTGGAAAGGTTATTGCCTCACGAAGCACCGGCGCCTTGGAATTTGGCGATTATCCGACCGCTAAAGAAAATCTGAATGCATTAGCGGCTAGCGAAGATATTATTGAGGCGCGCTTATATTTAGAAAACGGTGAGCTTTTCGCCGCTTACAAAAAAAAAAATCGGCCTGATCAAGCTTTGATTTTTTTATCGCGTGAACTAGGCGTTTCAGAGATTTTTTTTGTCGATAATGACGTTATTTTGGATGAGCAAGTTATCGGTAAGCTGGTATTGGTAGTAAGCCGCCAAAAGTTGTTCGCTTCTTTTAGCCAATCCGTGTTGATAACATTAATTATCAGCGTATTTGCTTTTGTTTTAGCCTTTGTTGTTTTTAATTGGCTGCATAAAAGTATTTCAGGTCCCATTGCTGATTTGACCAAGGCGATGAAAAAAGTTTCGGAAAATCAATATGACAGAATTCGCGGGAGTGAAAAGTTAGATGGCGACCTTGGTCTATTAAGCCGCGGTTTTAATAATATGATTAGGCAAATTGAGCTCAGGGAAAGACAGTTGGCTGAACATCAGCGAAACCTGCAAGCGGAAATAGAGGCGCAACGTATAGAAATAAAGGAAAGTCAGGCGCAAAGGATTTTCTGGTTGGAAACCATGGCCGGTTTTTTAAAGCATGAATTACAAAATACCACTGTGGGTATTAAAACTTCTTTGCAATTGATTGAAAAAAAAAATAACGATAAGGCGATTCAGGTTTACATAGAGCGCGGTCGTAAAAGTTTATATTTCATGAATGAATTGTTGAGTAGGGCGACAGAGGCAAGCTCGATGGAGGCGGCAATTTATAAAGAAAAGTTTTCTGAATTAGATTTGTCCGCGTTAGCGCAGGACTATTTAAATGAATACAGAACGCTCTATGAAGAAACTATTTTAAGGGCGACAATTGCGGATGGGGTTGTCGTGCAAGGGAATGCGGAACGGATAAGGCAAATGTTGGATAAATTGTTGTCAAATGCAATTGATCATCACCTTCCGGGAACCGCTATTGAAATAAAATTAGAAAAAAGTGCGCGGATGGCGGTGTTGACTGTCAGTAATTTGGGTGAAAATTTACCTCAGGATATAGTGCGGATTTTTGATTTGTTTTATTCGCATCGTAAAGGCGATAGTAAGAAGAACGGGCATTTCGGCTTGGGCCTTTATATTGTAAAATTAATCGCTGAAAGCCATAATGGCTCAGTGTCGGCTGAGAACCTCGAGATACATTCCGGCGCCAGATTCTTTGTTAACATCCCCTTGTTGAAATAAGAATATCAGACTTCTATCTCAATCCAACGATAACCGGTGCCGCGTTCATTGCGTATGCAATTAAAGGCATCGTCTAGTTCTTTAAATCGAGCGCGAATGGTTTTGATATGCGCAGTAATTGTATTGGGCTCTACATAAAGATTAGCGGCTTTCATTAAGGCATTGTAAGTTTGTACTTTACCCGGATTCTCCGCTAATTGTTTGCAGATCCAGAATTGCGTTAAGGTTAAATGAACGGATTGTTCTTTCCATAACATGATGGATTGTTGGTCATCGATAATCAGATGTCCCTTAGGTTCGCTAACTGAGCCGTTTTTCCGGTTGCTTGTGATAAATTTAAAGCGTTTTAATAACGCTTCTATCCTGACGACCAAATATTCCATGCTGACGTCTTTGCCTAAATAATCGTCAGCGCCCAGGCGCATACCGGAAATCTTGTCATGTTCAGTGCTTTTTGAAGAGAGAAAAATAATGGGCATGCCGGGCCATTTTTTTCTGAGTTCCGTACACAGTAAGAAACCGCCTTCTTGGTCATCATTACCGAGTTTTACATCGAGTATGGCTATATCAACATTATTATTCTGAAAAAAATCGAAAGCGTCATGGCGGTTATCAAATGAAATGACTTGATAACCTTCAAGGGTTAGCAACTCTTGATAGTTTTCGCGAAGAACATCTTCATCTTCGACTAAAACGATTTTTATTTCTTGCGTCATGGCTTATAAAAGTACAAAATTTGCGGTGATTTATTTAGACTTATAGATAGATAATAACCGCCGCATAGTTTCGTTTGGATTAGGTGTTGTTGTCAATTCCTAATTTAAGTATTTTGATTTTTTTATAATCATTATTCATTATGACAATCAATCTTTCAGACACATTAGTTATCGGTATTTCAGCAACCGCTTTATTCGACTTAACAGAAGCGGATCAAGTATTTCGAAGTAAATATAAAGAAGATAAAGATACCGCTATTGCCGAGTATCGGAAATATATGTTGGAAAGGGAAGATGAGTTATTGGATGACGGCGCCGCAATGCCGTTGGTAAAGGCATTGTTACAACTTAATCAGCATCAACCGCCCGGCGAAGCGCCGTTAATCGAAGTGGTGGTGATGTCCCGCAATAGCCCGGAAACCGGGGTGCGGGTATTGCAAAGCATCCGTAATAATTCATTGAAAATTTCCAGGCATGCTTTTACCGGCGGAGAATCGGTGGTTGACTACCTGGAAGCCTTTGATGTGGACTTATTTTTAACCACAACGGTTAAAGATGCTCAAAAAGTGATCGATAGTCGAAGTTGTGCGGCGGCGATTTTAAAAAATTCGCCGATAAACTCCAAACAAATTCCGGAAGATCAGGTGCGCATCGCCTTTGATGGGGATGCGGTGTTGTTTGATGAAAGCAGTGAGTTGGTGTTCAAGACGGAAGGTTTGGCCAGTTTTAACAGAAACGAAGATCAGCAGCAAAACGAGCCAATGCGCGAAGGGCCATATGCGGCTTTATTGAAAAAGCTTTCCCGCTTGCAGGAACGGTTGCCGTTCAGCGTTGAGTTTTCGCCGGTGAGAATCGCAATCGTAACGGCTAGAAACGCGCCTGCGGAAATGCGGGTGATTAAGACCTTAAGACACTGGGGGGTATATGTGGATGAGATTTTTTTTCTAGGCGGTTTGGAAAAGACCCAAGTGTTGGCGGCGTTTCAGCCCCATATCTTTTTTGATGATCAGGAGTTGCATATTGAAAACGCCTCTAAATGGGTGCCTTCGGGAAAAGTGCCTCATCCCAGCGATTCGCCTTTGAATAAAATAAAAGAAAATTCTCAGTCCTGATGGGCGTTATGCAACAATGAGTAATGGGAGGTGACGGAATGACGCTATTTATGTTTACTGACTTTGGCGTTGAAGGACCTTATGTCGGACAACTGGAAGCGGCGATAGATCAGGTTAACCGCGAGATAAAAATCATCCATTTGTTACATAATGCGCCTTTCGCTAATCCCGAGGCGTCGAGTTATTTATTGGCGGCATTGGCCGGACAATTACCCGGAGACTGCATTGTGTTGGCGGTGGTTGATCCTGGCGTAGGAGGGGAGCGGGCGGCATTAGTTTTAGAAGCAGACGGCCGTTTTTTCGTCGGGCCGGATAACGGCTTGTTGAATACGATTGCGCTACATTCAAAAGTCACACAATGGTTTGAAATTGATTGGGCGCCGGACAATTGTTCCAAAAGTTTTCATGGACGCGACCTTTTTGCGCCGATGGCCGCATGGCTTTATTCGGGTTTGGCTGACGACAAATTGAAACCTTATCAAGCAAGAGGTTTATCCAGTTGGCCGTTAGATCTTGATCAAATCATTTATTTTGATCATTACGGCAATGCCATGAGCGGCATTCGGTATTGCAAGCGTTTTGATGGTCAAGCCTTGAAAATTAACGGTCATGTGTTGACTCAGGCCGATACTTTTTCCTCAGTTTCCAAAGGCGAATGTTTTTGGTATGAAAATTCAGCGGGATTAATTGAAATTGCCGCCAATCAGGAAAATGCGAAGCAATTATTGGATTTGGCTGTCGGCGATGCGGTCGCCTGGAGTCGGGATGATTCCTGAAAAATTGAATTGTTGCAAATGGATTGCTTTATGGGTATTACTTGGCCACTACGCTCTTGTAGCGGCTGAAGCAAGCGAAAATAATACGCAATGGTTTCAGCATTGGGAGATCTCCGGTCAGTTAGGGGTGGAAAGTCTCGGCTTTTGGGAGCAAGCGGCATATCCCGGTCAACCGAGTCATTTTCTGTCGGCCATGGCGGAGATGGAGTTTGTTCGGGAGTGGGATAATGGCAGGCAGAGTTTTGCTTTTGTGCCGTTTTATCGCTATTCACAACATGATAATCGGCGCACCCATTTTGATATACGGGAATTAACCTGGCTATGGGCGCAAACGGATTGGGAATTGAGGATAGGTTTTCGCAAAGTCTTTTGGGGGGTTGCTGAAGGACTGCACCTTATTGATATTATCAATCAAACGGATTATGTAGAAAATACCGATACCGAGGATAAATTAGGGCAGCCGATGATCAATCTGGCTTTGATCGGTGACTTAGGCACCTTAGATCTATTTATTTTAACCGGGTTTCGAGAGCGAACATTTCCCGGTGAAAAGGGGCGTTTTCGGCCGCAAATTGCGGTTTCAAGCTCCGAAGCCCTGTTTGAACGTTCCGGGTTAGCAAAGCATATGGCTTATGCCTTGCGTTGGTCACATTATTTCGGCAATTGGGACGTAGGGCTTGCTTATTTTTATGGCATGGGGCGAGAGCCGATCTTGAGTTTATCGTTTGATGAATCCGCTAAACCGGTCATCAAGCCATATTACGAGCTTATTCAGCAAACATCCATCGATGTACAAATGACCGACGATGCTTGGTTGTGGAAGCTGGAGGCCATGTTTAGATCTTCGGCGACAGAAAGTTTCTTCGCCGCAGTTGGCGGTCTTGAATATACTTTTTTCAATGTTGAAGATACTGGGTTGGATGTCGGGCTGGTATTAGAATATATGTTTGACGGTCGCGGCTCCGGCAGTCAAGCGACATTTTTTCAGGATGATTTTTTGATGGCGCTGCGCTTGGGTTTTAATGATGAGCAAAGCAGCGAATTATTGGCCGGGGTATTGATTGATCGGAATAATCAAAGCCGGTTCTATAATTTGGAAATGAGTCGAAGGATAGGCGACAATTGGAAGCTGGAGGCGGAATTGCGTTGGTTTTCAGCCGCTCCCGCCTCTGATCCGGTTTATGCTGTTAGGCAAGATGATCATATTAGAGTTGAGTTGAGTTATCATTTTTGATGTAGACTTCACGCGGATACGGATGCGGATTTTATAAGGACTCAATAGCGGTTCTGCGCTATAATCTGCAGAAGATATGAGTTAGCATTTTTGCAAAAAATGGCTGGGTAAGCGATGATAAAAAAAAGTTTTTTCATTATAGGTACTTTACTGCTGGTTATTCCGTTTTGGTTGGCGCTAATGGGGCTGCCCGAAGTAGAAGATATTGATCAGATTAATCAACAAATGTTGAGTTCGCCGACTGCGGCGGGGGATGCAAATCAATTCAATGTATTTGACGGTAGTCGCTATGCCGCTAAAGCCTATCCTTGGATCGGCTATCCATTGTCGGTTATTAATGAAGAAGAGTTGTTGGGAGTGGGTGAGAATAGTCAACGCGCACCTGATGAATTGCAGGTGAAAGAAGTTTTATTGCGATATCAAAATAGTCGGCGGATTGTCATTAAGATTGATAGTTGGCGTTTCAATCCGGATTTATATGATGAAAATGATGCGCTGCCCTATGTTGAATGGTATTTACAATTAATACGTTGGGCTAAAGAAGTGTTGCCCGGCGTCGATGTCGGTTTTTATGATTTGCCATATTCGCCCTGGTTCGCATTATTAAATAATATGACCTTAATGCAGGAGTATGAGCATGTTTTATCGTTAATGGAACCGGTTATTCAGGCTTCAGATAGTTTATACCCGGCGTTTTTGGTGCAATATCAACAGCAAGATTCCGAGCACTTATTTTCGTCGATGATTACCCATATTTATATCGCTAAGCGTTTTAATAAACCGGTTTATCCGCTGATATCGCAAAAGGGAGCGGTAAAAGAAAACGGTGGATTTGATTTATTGCCGTTGGAACTGATTCAAAGACAGTGTCAATTTCTAAGGAAGTATGCCGATGGTTTGGTTTGGTGGTCCGAATTGAATGAAAAATGGGAAGATAGTTGGTATGATGAGGTTAAACAAGATTGTTTTAACTAATTTATAAGAAGTGATGCAAAAAACTGTTTTGGTGACCGGTGGAGCCGGTTATATCGGCAGCCATGCCTGCGTGGAGTTATTAGAATCCGGATATCAAGTTGTTGTTGTTGATAATTTAGCAAACAGCAAACAGGATTCGCTGAATCGCGTTGAAACAATAACCGGGCTGAAACCGGTTTTTTATCATGCGGACGTGCGTGACAGCCAAGTGTTAAGGCAAATTTTTGAAAATCATAAAATTGATGCGGTAATTCATTTTGCCGGTTTAAAGGCGGTGGGCGAGTCTTGTCAACAACCCACCGAGTATTACCAGAATAATCTTGACTCCACGTTGATCTTAACCCAGGCGATGACCGAGTTCGGCGTGGATAAGCTGGTTTTCAGCTCTTCGGCAACTGTCTATGGCGACCCGCATAAGGTGCCGATTACAGAAGACTTTCCGCTGACCGCCACCAACCCATACGGACGAACCAAGTTATTCATTGAAGAGATTTTGCGGGATATTGTCGCCGCTGATCGATTAAACAAAGTTGAGAATCCCAAAAAAGTCGTGTTGTTGCGTTATTTTAATCCGGTAGGCGCTCACCATAGCGGTTTGATCGGGGAAGACCCGAATGGTTTACCGAATAATTTAATGCCTTATTTATCGCAGGTTGCAATCGGAAAATTGGAAGTGCTGTCGGTTTTCGGCAATGATTATCCGACTCATGACGGCACCGGAGTGCGAGACTATATTCATGTTGTCGATTTGGCAAAAGGCCATGTTAAAGCAGTGGACTTCTTATTGACGCAATCGACTGATGAAGCGTATTGTGAACCGATCAATTTAGGAACGGGCAATGGCTACAGCGTTTTGGACATGATCAATAGCTTTACCGAAGTCAATCAGCAAGCGGTGAATTATAAAATCACCGCTAGAAGACCCGGCGATGTCGCCGAATGCTATGCTGACCCTGACAAGGCCGAGCAGCTATTGGGTTGGAAAGCGGAAAAAAGTTTACACGATATGATGGCCGATACCTGGCGTTGGCAGAAGAATAACCCGCAAGGTTACGCCTAAAGGATAAAAAGGGGCGTTGAAACGGTTGTCAAATGATGCCGCAGTCCTACAGCATGCAGGCCAATACAGGCTCATTACCTTGTAACTTCGGGTTTATGTAAACGGGTGGCTAGAACTTCAGGACGCAGCCTGAGTTGAATATTGACATTATTGATGATGTGAGCCCTCTGGGTTAAAAAAGCGCTTGCAATTTGTCCCGATCAGGTTCTAAAACAACCCCTTTTTCGGTAATTAGAGCGGTCACTAAATCCGCCGGAGTGATGTCAAACGCCGGATTTCGAATTTTTACGCCGGCTGCAGCCCAGCGATTGCCTCTAAACCCTTTCACTTCGTCACCCGGGCGTTCTTCAATAGGGATTTCACTGCCCTGGCCAACTTCAAGGTCAATCGTTGACAAAGGGCAGGCCACATAAAAAGGTATGTTGTGCCGTTTAGCCATGACCGCAACCATATAAGTCCCGATCTTGTTGGCGACATCGCCGTTGGCCGCCACCCGGTCGGCGCCAACGATCACCGCGTCAATTTCGCCGGTATTCATCATATAACCGGCCATATTGTCCGATATTAAGGTTGTCGGGATTTTCTCCTGAACCATTTCCCAGGCAGTCAAACGGGCGCCTTGTAGAAAGGGGCGTGTTTCATCGACAAATACCGATATTTTTTTGCCGCTTTCCACAGCTGAACGCATCACGCCTAATGCTGTCCCATGCCCCGCCGTTGCAAGAGCGCCTGCATTACAATGGGTGAGCACGGCGCTGTTATCGGCTAATAATTCAGCACCGTATGCGCCAATCGTCCTGTTACTTTGAATGTCTTCATGAAAAACGGAGTGCGCTTCCGATAATAAAGCTTGGGCAATGGCGGCAGGATCTGTTTTTAGGCTATGCTCCCAAGTCCGGCGCATTCTTTTCAAGGCCCAAAACAAATTGACCGCTGTAGGACGACTGGTTGATAACACTTTGAAACCTTCTTCCAGAGCTGCCTGAAAGATTGTTGCCGCTTCTTGTTGAAGCCGTATGGCTTCCAGGGCGATGCCGTAAGCCGCCGCCACGCCGATTGCGGGTGCGCCCCGAACTACCATCTGCCGAATACCTTCGGCAACCGAGGCAGCAGAATCGTAGGCGACATAGTGGAAGCTTTCCGGTAAGATCCGCTGATCGATCATCTCCAGTTTATTGTCGCGCCAACGCAAAGTTTCAATGTTTAAATTAAGGTTGTTTGTGGTCATGAACGTTCCTTAGCTTAGGGGGGCTAATTTTCAATAATGTTTTTTGAGGTAAACTGTCCCTTATAACACAAACAGATACCCATGACTGGCATAATAGTGCGTAACGGAAATGAACTTACCTTCCATGTCGCAGTAAAACTTTTGGGTAGGTTGATGATGTAGCTTAATGTCCTAAACTTAAGCTCTGTATATATTTATCTCTGTCCATTATTTCGTTATAATCGATAAATTTTATTCGATCATAGCCGATGTCAGCACAACTCTCTGAAATTCAGCGGCGAAGAACCTTCGCTATCATTTCTCACCCGGACGCCGGGAAAACCACCATTACTGAAAAACTGTTGTTATTCGGCGGCGCTATTCAGTTGGCGGGTTCTGTGAAGGGGCGTAAAGCCGCAAGGCATGCGACTTCCGATTGGATGGAAATGGAAAAAGAAAGAGGGATTTCCGTGACCACCTCGGTGATGCAATTTGGGCACAACGATTGCATTTTAAATTTATTGGATACCCCAGGGCATGAGGATTTCTCGGAAGATACTTACCGCACCTTGACCGCGGTGGATTCCGCGCTGATGGTGATTGACGTGGCGAAAGGGGTGGAGGATAGAACCATTAAATTAATGGAAGTTTGCCGCTTGCGCACCACGCCTATTCTCACTTTTATCAACAAATTGGATCGTGAAGGCAAAGAACCTATTGAATTGCTGGACGAGGTGGAAAGCGTTTTACGCATCAATTGCGCCCCGATGACCTGGCCAATCGGCATGGGCAAACGCTTTAAAGGGGTTTATCACCTTTATAAAGATGAAGTGTTGCTGTTCAGCGCCAATCATGGCGGCAAAATTGCCGAGGCCGAGATTATCAAAGGGCTGGATAATCCAAAGCTTGATGAGGTTTTAAAAGAGCAGGCGCAGGAGCTTCGCGATGAAGTCGAGTTAGTGAAAGGCGCTAGTCATGAATTCGATTTGCAAGATTATTTGTCCGGAAAGTTAACCCCGGTTTTTTTCGGCTCGGCGATTAATAACTTCGGCATTATTGAGTTGCTGGATGCCTTTGCCGAATATGCGCCCGGTCCGAAACCCAGAGAAGCTGAACAACGCGAAGTGTTGCCGGAGGAAAGTAAATTCAGCGGCTTTGTCTTTAAAGTACAAGCCAATATGGACCCGGCTCACCGGGATCGAGTGGCTTTTATGCGCATTTGTTCCGGTAAATTTGATAAAGGCATGAAAGTGAATCATGTGCGGATCGGCAAAAACATTCAAGTCGGCAACGCCATTACTTTTCAGGCGGACAGTCGTAAAAATGTCGAAGAGGCGTTTGCCGGCGATATTATCGGCTTACATAATCACGGTACTATACAAGTAGGCGATACCTTTACTCAGGGCGAATCTCTAAAATTCGGCGGTATTCCTTATTTTGCCCCGGAATTATTTAGACGGGTGGTGCTGAAAGATCCTTTGCGTTCAAAGGCCTTGCAAAAAGGTTTGACCCAATTGACCGAAGAAGGCGCTACTCAGTTGTTTAAACCGCTGAAAAATAATGACCTGATTTTGGGCGCAGTGGGGGTGTTGCAGTTCGATGTGACCGCGCATCGCTTAAAAACCGAATACAATGTGGAGTGCGTTTATGATGCTATCGGCATCAATACGGTGCGCTGGGTCAGCGCTGATGATCCGGCTAAGCTGGAAGAATTTAAGAAAAAAGCGTTTGATAATTTAGGCGAAGACGGCGGCGGATTTTTGGTTTATTTGGCGACCAGTCGGGTTAACTTGCAATTGACCGAGGAACGTTGGCCGGATATAACTTTCAAGGCGACCCGTGAGTTGTAAGTGACAAACTTCTTACGTGGTATAATCCTTTAATTTTTTTAATCATTTAAAGAAAATGGCGAAGATCAATAAAGTAGTTTTAGCGTATTCGGGCGGATTGGATACCTCGGTAATTTTAAAGTGGTTACAGGATGTTTATGATTGTGAGGTGGTCACTTTTACCGCCGATATTGGTCAAGGCGAAGAAGTGGAGCCGGCCAGGGCAAAGGCGCAGGCGGCCGGGATCAAGGATATTTTTATCGAAGATCTCCGCGAAGAGTTCGCCCGTGATTATATTTTTCCGATGTTTCGCGCTAATACGGTTTATGAGGGCGAATATTTGCTGGGCACCTCGATTGCCCGCCCGTTAATTTCTAAAAGGCTGATTGAAATTGCCAATGAGACGGGCGCTGAAGCGATTTCTCACGGCGCTACCGGCAAAGGCAATGATCAGGTTAGATTCGAGCTGGGCGCTTATGCTTTACGTCCTGACATTCATATCATCGCGCCTTGGCGGGAATGGGATTTGAATTCTCGGCAGAAACTATTGGCTTATGCTGATCAGCATGGGATTCCGGTGGAAATGAAGCAAGGTAAGGCATCGCCTTATTCTATGGATGCCAACTCGCTGCATATTTCTTATGAAGGCGGGATTCTGGAAGACCCTTGGGCGGAGCCGGAAGAAAGCATGTGGCGCTGGAGCGTATCGCCGGAAAATGCCCCGGATCAAGCGACTTATCTTGAGCTGAGCTATGAAAAGGGCGATATTGTCGCTATTGACGGCGAAGCGCGCAGTCCGGCGGAAGTTATGGATCAATTGAATCAAGTGGCGGGCGCAAATGGCGTGGGGCGTCTGGATATGGTTGAGAATCGTTATGTCGGTATGAAGTCGCGCGGTTGTTATGAAACGCCGGCTGGTACAGTCATGTTAAAAGCGCATCGGGCGATGGAGTCGTTGACCTTAGATCGTGAAGTGGCGCATTTAAAAGATGATTTAATGCCTCGTTACGCCAGCTTGATTTATAACGGTTACTGGTGGAGTCCCGAGCGTGAAATGTTGCAGGAAATGATTGATGCCTCTCAACGCACGGTTAACGGCAAAGTGCGTCTAAAACTGTATAAAGGCAATGTGGAGGTAGTGGGTCGTCAGTCGGATACTGATAGTTTATTTGATGAGGCGATTGCAACTTTTGAAGAGGATGAGGGCGCTTATAATCAAAAAGACGCCGAAGGTTTTATTAAGCTGAATGCGTTGAGAATGCGGATTGCGGCGGGTAAGCGATAAAAACGTCTCATTTTGGCGTTGATGAACTTGTAACAATCGGTTTATCAACGCTTTTTTAATTTGATCGCATTTTCAATCATTAAAATGCAGGACATTTTTTATTTAACTTGTATAATAAAAGCTTTGATTGCATTTTGACAATTTGATGACGGTCGGCGTGTTTATCGTTGTCGATTAACATTTAACCGGAAGTCGGTGGCTTTCTTATAAATATAATAATGAGCAACATGCGTAATAAAAATCCTAAAGGGGGAAGCCGGGGAAGGGAAGTGATTGTGCTTCAAAACGCCCCGGAGCATCATAATCTTATTAAGACGAACAGGGTTTTATTGATGCTGACTTCAGCGTTAATGATGTTTGTTTTTGTGGTCGGTTTTCTGTTCATGCCTAATTTTGATTTGTTGGATCAAGTCAAGCAAGAAGAAGTCGTTCATGAGCAAGCATTGCAGAATCCGGCAATTTCCGCTGAAATTAATTTGCTGAAAACGCAAATGGTCGGTTTGGTGAGCGGCTCGATAGAAAGCAAATTAAGAGTATTGGAGCAAAGCGTTAAGGCGGGGAGTTTTCACGCTTCTTTAGGGACGATAGAAGATCTTAAGAATGATGTTCAGGTTTTGAAATCTTATTCAAATCCTCAGCAACAAGCAGCGGCTGAAAAGAATGAAGTTAATGAGGTGTTGCTTCAAGAGTTAACCCAGTTGAAAAAGCTGGTTTATTTGACGATTGCGTCCTGTGGCTTGATGATCGCCGCTATCGGTGCGGTATGGGTCAAAAACAAGTACAGAATCGGTTTTGATGGTCAGCGACTTTATTTAACCCAGAAACGTTAATTATTCTGTAGGGTATGCACTGCACACCGTTTTAATAGCAAAAAAAAAGCCGCTCAATGAGCGGCTTTTTTATTTGAAGCAATATTCCGAAGGGATTATTTTGCTAAGTACTGATAAACTGCATCAATAGCTTCATCTTCAGAGTAGCCTGCTTTTTTCACAGGGCCGACCGCCATAATCGCAGCCATCGCTTTAGGCATACCATTTCTGCCTTCTTTTAAGACAGTTGAGAATTTTTCTTTATCCAAATCGCCTGATTTAATCAAAGCGGCTAATTGAGGGTTAGAAGAGATATCGTGGCAAGCGCCGCAACCACGGCCAAATGCGCGGTCATAGATTTTTTTACCGACTTTAATAGGGTCGGCGGCAATAGATTGTCCGCTTAAAGTGATTAATGCAATACCTGCTAACAGACCTAATGATTTTTTCATTTTGAACTCTCGCTGTGGATTAAAAAGTACGATATGTGGCGAAAGCGCCCTATCGCTTGTTATTAACTAAAACTACGAAATTCTAGTATTTTATTGATTAAATTTCAAATTATTTCTTTAATTTTATTGAAATTATAAATGTGACGAATGAATTCCAGCTGAATTATTTGCGCCACTTTTGTAAGTATCCGTTGGCGGCGATACTGTAAAACTTTTTATCGCGGCCAGTGAATGAAAAACTGAGTATGCTGGCGGCGCTAGGTCGCCAGGCATCTACTTTTTTCGGGCGCCAAAATTTCAGTAACTCTCCGGAGCGAACCGACCAAAGTTCTATGCGCCTGGAAATCAGTCCGGTTAACAAATATTTGCCGTTATCCGAAAAACGCATGCTGGAAACAGTAATTCGTTTAGGGCCGATATTTTTATGCAATTTGCCGTTGCTGGCTTTCCAGATTTTGGTTTGGCTTAATGCAGCGTTGGTGGCCACGTATTTGTCGTTATCGCTGATTGATACAGCAGACACTTGATTATCCAGCGGCCAATGTTGTTCAAGACTACCGTCGCTCAGTTTCCACAACTTAACGCTATGATCTTCCGAACCGGTGACCGCAAATTCGCCGCTGATCGACAGAGCGGTGGCGACAACCGGCTCGCTATGTTCGAATGCGTAACGAGTAAGGCCTTGTTTTAGCGATAAATAAATCGCTTTGTCGGATAAACCGACTAAGGCAAATTGACCGTCGTTGGATAGGCTGACGCTATGAATATCCGGCAAGCTCCAAACGCTGAGTAAAACGCCGTCGCTGATCCGCCACCAAGCGATAGAATTACGTTCGGCGGTGACGGCGTATTCTTCGTTATCGGCAATATCAACCGCCAGAACGCCATCGTCGCTATCCGTGTGTTTCCATTTATGCAGCAAACCTTTAGGGACTAGCGTCCACAATTCTGCGTATCCTTCCAAAGTACCGATCAATGCATAGCTTTTAGACAGTCGAGCCGAAAATAAACCATTTTCGGCCAGGACTGTCGTTTTTATCGGTTTGTCGGATAAATCGCATCCAAAAATCCAAATCAATGAAAACAATAAAAAGACCCGTTCTAGCTTAAAAGCAGTAGACATCTAACATTCCTTAGTGGTTATACCAATCTAGTTGTTGATGTAGTTTCACGACCGAACCCATAATGATCAGAGTAGGCGGTTTGATGTGATGAGTTTGCACCTGTTTCGGCAACGATTGAAGATCGCCGATAATGACTTTTTGATGCCGGGTGGTGCCTTGTTGAATGAGCGCGATGGGATGTTCGGCGGGACAGCCGTGTTCTATCATTGCCGAGCAAATTTTTTCCAAACCGACCAACCCCATATAAATGACCACGGTTTGATTGGGCTGCGCTAACTTTTCCCAATCTAAATTGATGCGGTTATCTTTTAAATGACCGGTAACAAAAGTACAGGACTGCGCATGATCGCGGTGGGTCAACGGAATGCCGGCATAACTGGCGCAGCCGGAAGCCGCAGTGACGCCGGGCACCACTTGAAAATGGACGCCTTCAGCCATTAATGTCTCCAATTCTTCGCCCCCGCGCCCGAAAATAAAAGGATCGCCGCCTTTCAGCCGAACCACTTTATGGCCTTGATGGGCCAAATCGGCCAATAGTTGATTGATGGATTCCTGCGGTAAGCTATGATTGTCCCGTTTTTTTCCGACATAGATTTTTTCCGCATCGCGTCTAGCCAATTCCAGAATTTGCGGCGACACCAAGCGGTCATAAACAATGACATCCGCCTGCTGCATCAATCTTAAGGCTTTTAAGGTTAATAAATCCGGATCGCCCGGACCCGCCCCGACTAAATAAACCTCACCTTTATCAGCTAAAGGATCATTGTCATTCAGTTGATTTTGCAATTGTTGTTCAGCTTGTTCAAATTTGCCGCTGAACACCAATTCAGCGATAGGTCCCTGAAAAACCTGTTCCCAAAATAATCGTCGTTGTTTGGGCTGGGTTAGAGTTTGTTTAACGGAAAATCTGAACTTATCAGCCAATTCAGCCAATTGGCCGTAAGCCGGAGAAATAGCGCTTTCGATTTTCGCTCTCAGCATACGCGCCAATACCGGCGCCGCGCCGCCGGAAGAAACCGCAGCAATCACTGGAGAGCGGTCGATAATGGCCGGAAAAATAAAATTGCACAGCTGCGGATTATCCACCACGTTATAGAGCATATTACGTTGTTCAGCCAATTCAGCGACGGTTTTATTGAGCTGCGAATTATTAGTTGCACAAACCACCAGTCGTTGATTATCCAAATCATTGGCCTCAAATGATTTCCGCCGGATGCGGATAATATTCCGCTCCGCCAATCCAGAAATAGCGGGCGATACGCTTTCAGCGACAACGTCAATATCGGCGTCAGCTTTAAGCAACAAATCTATTTTACGTTTGGCAACCTCACCGGCCCCGATGACCAGACAGTTCTGTTGGTTAATTTTAAAAAAAAGCGGGAAATAATCCATTAGCTCAAGATTTTCACTGGTTTTATGAATAGCTATTATAGTTCAATTACCGAGATGAAAACTAAAGTGCTTGAAAATGGCATGAGCAACGTTCGTCATGCTAATAGGGAAGGGTTGGATTTTTTGTTTATAAACTTTGGTTACTATAGTCGGTGGAGGATATACGGAACTTTTCCGTATTTTGTCGTTAATCTAAATAAAGAATAAGCTTGAAATTGTCAACTAATATGTTAGATTGTCATTCAGGTTGTCGGTAAATTACACCAACTCACTTATTTTAGGGAGAGCGTAATTTGCGGGATAGATAGAAAAGGGCTGTGTTTTAATACAGCACTTTGCTAGATACTACAATGTTGAACTAAACCGCTACGCGGAGCTTCCCTCCGCCGCCATTCCCTATCTTTTTAATCCAAAAAGTCCGACACTCCTCATAGACCGCTTTGGGTCTGTTTTTATTAAGGAGAAGTCACATGACACCTTTACGCCAACAAATGATAGACGCCCTGCAAATGCGGGGTATGTCGCCGCGCACCCATGATAGCTACCTGCGCGCAGTCACCGACTTAGCCCAGTATTATCATCGTTCGCCGGATCAAGTGAGCGGTGAAGAACTGCAACAGTTTTTCTTATATTTGCTGAAAGAACGCGCGTTTTCGCCCGCGAGTTGTCGGCTGTATTTAAACGCTCTTCGCTTCTTTTATCTGCAGGTACTGGGT
>SPJM01000306.1 GCA_006844585.1 Methylococcaceae bacterium
CAGACCCCGTGTCAGCAACGATAACCCTTATTCGGAGTCCTTGTTTAAAACGGTAAAATACCATTACACCTACCCGGAAAACCCGTTTACAGATTTAAGTGAAGCCAGACACTGGGTAGAAAAGTTTGTCCATTGGTATAACGATGAACATCAACACAGTGCGATAAAGTTTGTGACACCTAATCAACGTCATAGTGGCTTAGACAGGGCAATACTGGAAAACAGGAAGAAAGTCATTGAGGCAGCCAGGAAAAACCACCCTGAGCGCTGGAATGGACGTAAAACCAGGGACTTAACACCTATTGGCGATGTTTATCTCAATCCTGACAAGGATGAAAATAACGCAACAGAAAATAAATTACCATTGAAAAGCGCGGCTTAAGCAGACGATAAAGCAATAGGCGACATGAGCAGCCCATTACCGTTGACGTCATCGATTACCGTTGACGCTCATCGGCTCCTCAGCCTGTACCGTGAAGAAATTATATCATTACCGTTGTAAAAATACCTTGGGGGTTTGGGGGCAAAGCCCCCATACTTGCATAGCAAGTTTTATTTAACGAATATGCGACAGGTTGGTTGACATTTAGCGCAAAGAAGAGAACGAAATCCTAGAGTCTTATGAAAATGATGAGTGGGTTTCTGTGTCTAACGCATCAGATATTGAGCGGTATAAAAAGGCTGCAAAAAATACTTTCAAGAAAGATTAGCGAGTGAATATTAGAATTTCAGGTATGGATCTTGAATTATTGCAAGAAAGAGCTTTAATTGAAGGGTTACCGTATCAAACACTTATGTCTAGTGTTTTACATAAATATGTAACCGGGCGTTTAACAGATAAAAATGTATAACAAATAAGATTAGATTGTGCGCTTTTGTAAAGTTTGATTATTGCTTGAAGTCATCCGGCACCGGCAAATCAACCGGGGCCTGGGGGCGGTTCCAGCCGTTTTCTTCGGCGGCTTTTAGTTGATAAACATAGGCTAAAACCTGGGCAACGGCTAAAAACAGGCCTTGTGGAATTTCTTCGTTTATTTCGGTGGAGTAATATAAGGCTCTGGCTAATGGGGGGGCGGCGACCAGCGGCACGTCGGCGCTTAGCGCGGCATTGCGGATTTGTGAGGCGATTAAGTCTACGCCTTTGGCCACTACTCGCGGGGCGCTGGCGCCTTGTTGGTCATATTTAAGCGCAATCGCAAAATGGCTGGGGTTGGTGACCACTACGTCTGCTTGCGGTACTTCCGCCATCATTCGCCGTTGCGCAATTTCCATTTGTAAACGACGAATTCGTCCTTTTACTTCCGGACTGCCTTCGGCTTCTTTGTTTTCATCCTTGACTTCTTGTTTGGTCATCATCAGTTGCCGTTTGTTATTCCATAATTGAAACGGCACATCTATCAACACGACGATGAGTAAGGAGGCGCTTAACAATAATAAGGTATCGGTCACTAAGTCGGCTGTTCTATATATCGCCGCATCGACCGGCAAGCGCTGCAACTGAGCCAAATCATATTGATACGTCCCATATAGCAACCAGGCGACAAAAAAAACCAAAAAGACTTTTAAAATCGCTTTGATCAATTCGATCAGACCCTGAACGCCGACGATTTTTTTCAATCCTTTCAAAGGGTTTAATTTGGAAAACTTCGGCTGCATAGCTTCTTGGCTAAAGTTCCAGCCCCCCATCAGCATCGGCGTCAATAAAGCGGCGACCAGCAAAACCAGCGAAAAAGGCAATATTAAAAATACCGCTTCTTGCACGACTCGAATTAAGTGTAAGACAGGACTGGCCGGGTCAAAAATTTCCGCGCGGGTGATTTTAAATTGTTGCCGCATCATTTCTATCAAGCCAATCGCCATGCGTCCGCCTAAAAAGATTAACAATACCGCGCTGACGATTAATGATACGAAGGTATCTAGTTCTTTGGAACGCGGCACTTGGCCTTTTTTCCGAGCGTCATCAAGACGCTTGGCGGTCGGTTCTTCGGAGCGGTCTTGGCCGGAGTCTTCAGCCATTAATCTGGTTTCCGTTCAGCTTTCGACAGGTTCGCAGTGCGTACCCTACGGGGAGGCTATGGATTAATTTCATTGTCAGAACCCGCTTTAGCTCATGGGTTGCTCGTTTTTTGTCGGACTGAAGTACGATCATACTGCTATTTCTCAAAAACGAGGTCAGCTTAGCCTTAAGATTTCGCGGAGCAAGCCATAGCCGTCGCTTAGAACGACTAAGAAACCATCTAAAATTTCCGCCAACATCAGCCAAATCAACACCATACCTAATAAAATTGTAATCGGAAAACCGACTCCGAAAATCTGCAATTGCGGCGCCGCCCGAGAGGCTACGCCGAAACTGACATTTACCAGTAAGATAGCCACCATCACCGGCAGCGATAACAGCACCCCGGCGGCGAAGATATGGCTGCTCCAGATAATGACTTTCCAATAATCTGCTTTGCTTAAGCCCAGTTCGGCCACCGGTAGGGTGTAAAAGCTTTCAGCCAACATTTCGATCAACAGCAAGTGACCGTCTACCGATAAAAACAGCAGGCTGGATGTAACTACAAAGATTTGCGCCACCACCGGTACTTGTATTCCGGTCGCCGGGTCGACTAATGAGGCAAACCCCAGCCCCATGCTGTAAGCAATCGCCTGCCCCGCAACCAACATGACTGCAAACACCATTTGCAGAATAAAACCGGTGGTAATGCCAATCATAATCTGTTGCAGACTGACCAAAAATCCATTGTAGCTGAATATTTCGATAGACGGCATATCCGGCAATACCGGGATAACTGTCCAGGTGATTAATAATGCAGCGATAACGCGGATTTTGAAAGTAACGGCTTTAATACTGAAAATGGGTATGGTGACAAACATGCCGCCTAAACGGAAAAAAGGCCAAATAAACGATGCCAGCAAAGTCATAATTTGCTCTTCGCTGATATTCATCCGATCAGGACCGGAGTTTCACGCACCAGCCCCTGAAAATAATCAATCAACATTTGCAACATGCCGGGACCGGCAATCACTAGGACAATGATGATGGCCGCCAATTTAGGGATAAAGGTCAGGGTTTGTTCCTGAATGGAGGTGGCCGCCTGAAACATGGAGACCACCAAACCGACGGCCAACGCGGAAAGCAAAATGGGGCCGATAATTTTGACCGCCACCCAAACTGTTTCCTGCGCAATCACCGAGATGGATTCAGGGCTCATGGCATCGCCTCATCAAACATAAAAACTAGCCGCCAGCATTTCCAACACTAAAGACCAGCCGTCAGCCAGCACAAATAACATGATTTTAAACGGCAAAGAGACAATCATCGGCGATAGCATCATCATCCCCATCGACATCAGCACACTGGCCACCACTAAATCAATAATCAGGAACGGTAAAAACAATAAGAAACCGATTTGGAAGGCGGTTTTCAATTCGCTGGTGACAAATGCCGGTAATAATAAGGCAAATGAAACATCGTCCACTGATTGAAAATCCTGTCGACCGGAAATACGCATAAACATTTCCAGATCCGCTTCTCGGGTCTGCCTGAGCATAAAGGTTCTAAACGGTTCTGAAGCTTTTTCCAAAGCCGTGGTTAGATTGATTTTCTCCTCCAGATAGGGCTGCACAGCCTGACTGTTCACTTTGTCAAAAACCGGCATCATAATAAACACCGTCAAAAAAAACGAGAGCCCTAGCAAAACTTGATTACTGGGCGCTTGCGCCGTGCCTATCGCTTGCCTTAGCAAACCCAGCACGATCATAATGCGGGTGAATGAAGTCATGGTTAATAACAATGCCGGCAATAGCGTCAGCATGGTCATTAAAGCCAGAACCTGGATGGTTACGGTATAGGTTTGGCCGCCATCCGGATTAGTGGTAATGGTCACGGCATCAATGCCGGGTGCGGCGACTGCGGCGTTGCCCACTAACAACAGCAAAATCATAACGGTCAACTTATTCATTAAAGCGGCCTTTGATCACTTGCATTAATTGCCGACTGAATTCGGCGGAAGCCGGTTGTTGAGATGAATTGACAGGCAGCCGGTCATCACCGTTGAGTTCGCTGATTTTCTCGATCTTACCGGGCGTCACCGCCAATAAAATTTGTTTCTCGCCGACTTCGACTAAAACTATTTTCTCGCGCATTCCCAAAGACAAGCCGGCAATGACGCTCAGTTGGCGTTGTTCTTGGGTGGTCCACCGAGCGCTTTTACGCATCACCCAAACACATGCAAAAAAAATCGCTAATACCAGCAATAAACTGATTGCCCAATTGGCGACATCCCCCAATGATAGCGTTTTATTTAACATTCGCGGCGGCGCGGCGCTATCCGCCGACCAAAGCAGATTGGAATACACGCTCAGGCAAATGAGATAAAAAGTTTTCAAACCGATCAGCCCAGTTTTTTAACCCGCTCGGTCGGACTGATCACATCGGTCAAACGAATGCCGAACTTGTCATTCACCACCACCACTTCGCCATGCGCGATCAACGTTCCGTTCACCAACACATCCATCGGCTCTCCAGCAAATCGGTCCAGCTCGACCACCGAACCTTGATTTAATTGCAGCAAGCTACGAATACTGATACGGGTGCGGCCGATTTCCATTGAGACCGTCACCGGCACATCGAGAATCACATCCAGATTCATTTCCTCATCGGATAAGCTCACCGCGCCATCCGGAATAGCGCCGCCGCTTTCAATTTCGGGGAACTCTGCATTCTCAAAAGCCGGTTTGGATTCGGCCGCAGCCTGCTCTTCCATAGCATCCCCCCAATCTGCTTCGGTTTCGGCTTGTTCATTCATGGCCGAAGCCCATTCATCGCCTAGTTCTTCGTCATTTTCACTCATATTGAATCCTGATCTAACTTTTCGGTAATCTGTATCGCATAATTGCCGTCCGACAAGCCCAGCTTGCCTTTAAAAACAGCAACATCTTCCGCATTCAGCACGACTAATTCCGGCATCTCAATGGGAATTACATCGCCTTTTTTCAACTTCATCACCTCTTTCACCGTCATATCCTTTTCAGATAAACAACTGCTGACGCTGACATCGCTGCGCAACACTTCTTTTTGTAAAGACTCTTGCCAACGATCATCGATTTCGCCTCGATCACTGGTCACCGCATCCAACAATTCGCGTATCGGTTCAATCATTGAATAGGGTAAAGCGATATTCAAATCACCGCCGCCGCCTTCCAATTCAATATGTATCGTTGAAATGACGACAATTTCCGAAGGGCTGACGATATTGGCAAACTGCGGGTTGACTTCCGAACCCATGTATTCAAATTCCATTTCCATAACCGGTTTCCAAGCCTCGCCCAGATCTTTAAACAAAATATCCAATATCAGTTTAATGATGCGCATTTCGGTCGGGGTAAATTCACGTCCTTCCACTTTGTTATAAAATTGCCCGCCGCCGCCGAAAAAATTATCCACCGCCGTAAAAACCAAACGCGGCTCCATCACCACTAAAGCTCGACCACGCAAAGGCGACATTCTGATAATATTTAAATTAGTCGGTACAAATAAACTCTGGATAAACTCGGAAAACTTTTGCACTTGAATGCCGGATACCGAGATTTCCGCCGATCTCCTGAGAAAATTGAACAAGGATATTCGAAAATAACGGGCGAAACGTTCATTAACCATTTCCAATGTCGGCATTCGCCCCCGAACAATGCGCTCCTGACTATTAAAATCATAAGCCCGCACCTGTTCGGCATCACTCGCGCTACCCTCCGGCGCTTCGGTATCAACATCGCCATCATCAACGCCGTGCAGTAAGGCATCGATTTCGTCTTGTGATAATAAGTCGGCTGTAGACATTTTATTGCATTACAAACGCAGTAAAAAAGACTTGTTTAACCCGGTTCCTGCCTAATACTCTTTCCATCACATCGCCCGCCTCTTCCAGCACCTTTTCCCGTAATTGTTGTTTCCCTTCCGGGGTTTTTAATTGTTCCGGTCCTAACCCGCTAATCGCCATCAAGGCATTATTAACGATGCGCGGCTCATGTTTTTCCAAAGCCTCTTGGGTATCATCATCTTCGGTCATAAAAGCAACCCGCACCTCAATCATTCGCGCAGCGCTACCTTTCGGAAAATTCACCCGTAATGCTTGTTCAAGCTCATAATAATAAATTTCCCGACTGGATGACTCTTCCTCCTCATCTTCTTCCGGTTCCTCTTCTTCAGGCTCTTGCACCTCTTCCGCCACTTCGCCTTCGGCAGTTGCATCATCACCGCCCATCATAAAAAAATAACCGGCGCCGCCTGCGATGATTAACAGTAAAACAACAATAATGATAATCAGTAATTTAGATGATCCTTTAGCGCCATCTTTTTCCTGATCCGCTTCCGCCATAATTTAACTCCCCGATTTCTTGAAATACAGCAATTACCATTCCCGACAGCAACTTTGATGAAAAAACAAATAGTTGCAAAAAAAACTATAGTTAAGCAAGCATCCACTGTCAAATAATTGACAGACATTGTACGATGCGACCAACTTGCTCTAAAAACGCCACACTAATTTACCATAAACGCCGCGCTCAATCCGACTGGCTTGAGGATAGAAAAATTCATCGTCATACTCCTTATGCTGAGTTTGAATAAGATTCTGTCCAATAAGCGAAACCTCAATTTCGGAATTGACTTGCCAACCCAGCCGCATATCCAAATCCACATAATCATCAATTAAAGCCTCCACGACTTTTATTTCATCGGTATATCGGAACCAAGCATCCAATTCTATTGTGTCGGTTAAATTAAACTGCATCCTCAACGATGCCGAATGTTCCGGCGTATTGACTTCATTCAGGTCTGGAAAAAACAAATGACGATCAGACACGTGACGAGAATTCAATCTGAAATAGCTGTAACTAAAATAATTTCGCCACCAATCTGCAAACGCCCAATCCAGTGCGACCTCTACGCCATAAGACTGAGCTTCAGCCAGATTATCCAATTGACTTTGAACACTGAGTAAGCCATCTTCATTCAGTAACGGAAAACCTAACATTTCCGTTTTGATAATATCCTCATAGCGATTATAAAAAAACGCCACCTTCGACATGACTTGTCCCGGTAATTGAGCGCGCCAACCCACCTGAAAAGCCGTTACTTGTTCGGCGTCCAAATCCTCGCCGCCAACGCCTTGCACTTTCACCGGCGTATCCATCATTAATAAACGTCTGAATGCGAAAATCTTCAGATCGTTTTGATCTCGGGTCAAAGTCCGAACCGCATGCGAAATAGAACCCCATAACGAAATTTTATCGCTGAGGTTCCATATCAGCGAAAGGCTGGGCTGAACCTCCAAGTTACCCAAACTGTAATATTCAAATTTCGAACCGGCAGTTAACAACCAACGCTTATTTTGATCTAAAGAGATTTCATCCTGAACAAAAAAATTAAATAAATCTGTGGCTTTTTTTGCCGGCTGCATAGTCAAAGTCAGAGTGCTGCTTACATCATCGCTGATCTGCCTATAGCCTCCGCCCCAACTAATCGTATGCCTATCCAACCAAGTGAACTGATGATTAAACTCTATATCGAAAATCTCCACAGCAACTTGCAGGATCGGATCATTGCGTTTAGTAAAATCAAAATAGGCCTGTAGCGACCATTGATTATCTGCAGAAATCAACCGGTTCCATCTGGCCATAATATGTCCCCCTCTAAAACCAGGGCGCTCATTACTGATTTGGCGATAAGGGGGCTCTAAAATAGTATGTTCTGAATTATAGTTTAAATAATGCTCATACCAATTACCGTCAATATGAACATTGTTTTGTTGATCCTGAAAATCCGCTCGAAAGCCGCTACGCCACCCATCGCCGCCATCTTGATTATCTTGTCCGCTTAAACCTTTTGCGTCATCAACTTTAAAATAATTAGCATAAGCTCTAATGGCCAGTTCCTGCGACAGGCGATGAGTATAGGATAATCGGGTAAACGCCCTTTGCTCGCTGCCGCCGCCGACAACCAATTGTGCGCCTTCGGTTTCCATCGCTGAGTAAGTGATAATATTAATCACCCCGTTAACCGCATTAGCGCCCCAAATAGTCCCGCCCGGCCCTCGAATGATTTCTATTTGTTTAATATCTTCCAACGAAATACTTTGAATATCGCGCCAATAAGTCCCCGCATTTACCGGACTGTAGACAATCCTACCATCCACTAAGACCAATAATTTATTAGATAACAAAGCGTTAAAGCCGCGAATTGAAATCGCCCAATCATGCGGACCCAATTGCGCAACTTGCACCCCCGGCGCCATCGCCAGCGCTTCCGGCACATTACTCACACCGGAACGACGAATATCCTCCGCGCTTATCACAAAGACTGGCGCAGCCACCGTTGAAGATTTTTTTTCTTTTTTAGTTGCGATGGTAATTTCTATATCCATTAGTTGCTGCAGACTCATACTCTCCAGTTTTTCCAATGCGCTTTCCTCTGCCGCATTAGCAAAACTAGTGATCTGTATGGAAATTCCTGACAGCAACAATGGAAAAACCCATTTAAGCGGAAATGCTTTCTTCATCGCATATCCCCTTTATTTTTGATTATTTTCAGCAAAGGAATAAGCTCCGGGTCCACTGTTAATCCGGCTTTTTCTATCACCGTTAAATTAGCTCTCATGCGTAATTTATTCTTAGCAATATAAAACTCTATCATGCCGCCGTCGCGGGCAAACCCCAAGCGACTGGAAATCGTAAGCACAGCCGACTTAATATCAAACGAATATTGACTATTCGTTGAAATATACCGAAGATGGCATAAAGAATGTCTCTGTTCTGAGGATAACGAAACAATGTTAAGTGACTTACCTTTTAACTGTGTCGTCTTAATCTGTTTTAAAAGCAACTGTATTGGTTCATCCGCATCAATGCAGATATTGAAGGTGTCGGATTGATTTTGAGACGAATCCTGCGGCCAACTGACAAAAGCCGCCAAGCGCAGTAGATATAATGCTTTTAACTTGTTTTCCAACACGCCCTGTTGCATTTGCGGATTAGCTTGTGGTTGTGCCGACAAGGGACAGAACCACAACAGCATCAGCATCGCAATGACTATATTCTGCAAGCGCATCCACCCACTCTGGGACAAAAATTGAGCGCGAAGCGGCTTTGCTAATAAAAAAATTAACATGTTAATGTCGGAACTATCGGCGTTATAGAATTAATCATCACATCAGCAGACAATCCGATCTGGAAAAGCGGATGAAGTAAGTCGTTTCTTTATCCAAAACCCTATCGGCATCATTGTTAAGTTGCTGACTATAAGAATAGCGGATAATTTGCTTTTAGGAATCCTGAAACCCTTTTAAAAACAATAAAAAAATTTCATTAGCTTTGATAAGCGCACCAAAACAGGGCAATAGCATACCTTAATTTTGATAACAAAAAAAGACATGCTTTGCTATGGCGCCAGTAAGAGGGGACATGGAAAAAAATCGACTCAAAAAATTATATCTGAACCAGTTAGTTCAGGCGGCTTCAAGAAAGCCTTTCAATTATAGAAAAAATATTTGAGTTTTTTGAGGGAGGGGGGTAACGGGATGCTTTATTCAGAACAATAAATTGAATCCGGATAAATCACCCTATTAAAATAAAGACAGGGAGTTTGTGGATCAGTAATGCGAAATCACATTAACTGCGCCAAAGAATCTTCGATATACTCTGTTTTTTCAGCAACACTCGGCTTCTTACAGTGACTTAAAATCAATTCAGGCGGATTAACCGACATTGCAAAAGGCGCTGCTTTTTTCAAGGCGCTCAAGCCTAAAATATTCCGTGTGTTGCCCGGCAAAACGACCGCTTTTATATTTGGCAACTCACATTTTCCGCCGATATTAATACTGTCTAATTGATAAACCGCCAAGGGGGTTTTTTTGCCGTTAGCTAAAACAGCTGAAACCGTGGTGATAAATTTGGCGCGGTTTTGTTTGCGCAATTGAGACAAATAATTTTCATTGATCGCGGTGTAGCCGGAACCGGTATCAATCATGAAATCAGTTTCTTGCGTTCCTTCAATTGTGCCCGGCACATAATAAGTGACTGCGCCTTTTTCCTGAATTGCGATTTTGGTATCAAATTCTTTTGCCTTAATAGACAGTGTATTTAATAAAACAGTCGTCAGAACAAACAATTTCAAATATTTCATATTTCTCTCCAATTATATGTTTTGAAGAGCAAATTACAGACCAACTACACAAGCCATTGAAATACAATATAAAATATAAAAAACAGCACTCAAAAGCTTCTTTTTTATCAATCCACCCGCACCACTTACGTGCAAATCTTAAACATAATGGTGCGCACCGCCTCGTCCGAGAGCATTTACTGATGCACTAAAATAATTTTTCCCATATGCTCCGAACTTTCCATATATCGATGCGCCTCGGCCACTTGTGATAACGGAAAAACCTTATCAACCTGACTTTTAACAAGGCCGGATTGAAACAACGGCCATACTTGTTGTTGTAGATTTGCGGCAATCGCCGCTTTAAAAGCCGTGTCTCGCGAACGTAATGTCGAACCGGTAATATGCAATCTTTTCTGCATCACCGTCCAAAGATTCAATGTCGCCTTAGCGCCTTGTTGAATGGCTATTTGCAATAGCCGACCTTCAACAGCTAACGCTTTGATATTGCGCTGCAAATAATCGCCTCCCACCATATCCAATATCACATCCGCGCCTCTGCCCTCAGTCAACCGACTCACCTCCTCGACAAAATCTTGTTGCTGATAATTAATCGCTTCATCGGCGCCCAAATCTAAACAATAGCGACATTTTTTATCACTGCCGGCCGTCACAATGACATTTGCCCCAAAAGCTTTCGCCAATTGTATTGCGGCGCTGCCTATGCCGCTGCCGCCGCCATGCACCAACAAAGTCTCATCGGCTTGCAACCCGCCTCTATCAAACAAATTGCTCCAAACCGTGAAAAAAACTTCCGGAATACCGGCTGCCTGTTGAATAGAAATTGAATCAGGAATCGGCAAACACAAATCCGCTTCTGCAACACAATATTCCGCATAACCGCCGCCGCTGAGCAACGCGCAAACCTGATCGCCGATTTTTTTTTCGGAAACTTGTGAACCGATTTCGACAATTTCACCGGCGACCTCCAGCCCCGGAATCTCCGACGCGCCCGGCGGAGGCGGATAAACGCCTTGCCGCTGCATAATATCCGGTCGATTGACGCCTGCCGCCGCCGCTTTGATTAAAACTTGATTCGGACCCATTTGCGGAATATCTAATTCAATCGCTTGCAAAACATCGGCATCGCCAAATTCAGTTATCGCTATTGCCTTCATATAACCTTTATAATATAGAAAATATAAACGTATTATAGTTTTTTAGAAATTATTCAGCCAATAAGGAACGTGAATTTTATAACACCCGAAACTGACTGTAGGCAGGACTTTAGTCCTACAATGTCCCCTATTGAGCTGCTATACATCGTAGGACTAAAGTCCTACTTACTTTTAACAACCGGAATTTACTCTATCAAATGATCCAGGCAGGTATTGTTGGCGGCACCGGCTACACAGGTGTTGAATTATTACGCATTTTAGTCTTGCATCCGCAAGTCGACATCAAAGTTGTCACCTCGCGCTCAGACGCCGGTAAGCGAGTGGATGAAGTTTATCCTAATTTAAGCGGACTTTGTGATGCCGTGTTTACCGAGCCGGACATCGATTTACTCGGCGCTTGCGACGTGGTATTTTTCGCAACGCCGAACGGGACCGCGATGCAATCAGCTCGCGCTTTATTAGAACGAGGCGTAAAAGTCATCGACCTTTCCGCCGATTTCCGGATACAAGATGTCGCCGAATGGAGTCGCTGGTACGGCATGGAACACGCATGCCCTGACTTGATCTCCGAAGCTGTATACGGATTGCCGGAAATTAATCGTACAGCTATCCAGTCCGCTCAATTAATCGCCTGCCCCGGCTGTTACCCCACAGCTGTTCAATTGGGTTTTTTACCATTAATCGAAAACGGCTTGGTCGACAACGCACATTTGATTGCCGATGTAAAATCCGGAGTCAGCGGCGCCGGTCGAAAGGCGCAACTCACTTCATTGATGAGCGAGTCCGGCGAAAGTTTTAAAGCCTATGCGGTAAACGGACATCGACATCTGCCGGAAATCACTCAAGGCCTTAATCAAATGGGAAACGGCTCAATAAAACTGACTTTCGTACCGCATTTAACGCCGATGATCAGAGGCATCCACGCAACGTTATATGCGCAATTGGATGATTTATCCGTCGATTTGCAAACGATTTATCAACAGCGCTATGAGCGGGAGTCTTTTGTCAATGTTTTGGCCGCCGGAAGCCACCCCGACACCCGCAATGTTAAAGGCGGCAACCGCTGTCAAATAGCCATTCATCGTCCCCAAAACGAGAATACCGTAGTCGTTTTATCGGTGATTGACAACTTAGTTAAAGGCGCTTCAGGACAAGCCGTGCAAAACATGAACCTGATGTTCGGTTTGAATGAATCCATGGGTTTAGAAACCGTGGCGCTTTATCCCTGATCTTTAAAAAGCGACTTTCTTGAAGCCGAAATTCTTGACTAAAACACTCTGAATAGTCATAATCGTTAACGTCTAAAACAATCCTGATTATTATGGCAAATCCAATCATTTTTTCTGACAGCGCCGCTGAAAAAGTAGGCGCGTTAATCGCTGAAGAAGGCAATAATGACCTGAAATTAAGGGTTTATATTTCCGGCGGCGGCTGTTCCGGCTTTCAATACGGATTCACTTTTGATGAAGAAGTCAATGAAGATGACACAACTGTTGAAAACGGCGGCGTCACCGTATTGATTGACTCTATGAGCATTCAATATTTGGAAGGCGCTGAAATTGATTATAAAGAAGACCTTTCAGGCGCTCAGTTCGTCATTCGCAACCCTAACGCCACAACCACTTGCGGCTGCGGCTCTTCTTTCTCTGCATAAAAAAAGGGAAGCTAGCTAACTAGCTTCCCTTTTTCTTAATACTTAACAAGCTTCCTATCTCAGCGATAATCAAGCTTGAATGTATTCCCGCATCAAAGGGTGCGGGAATAATATGCTTACGAGGAAAAGTTTCTTAGAAACCAAAACCGACGTAACCACCTGCTTCAAAACCATCCAGCTCTACATCAGCAACAGTATTGCTCACTAAATGATAACGCGCATCAACGCCGACATATAAGTTATTCCAAATATTATAATCAGCACCGCCGCCGAACATAATGCCAGGCGCGATATAGGTAACGCCGTCAGACGGTGGGCTGATGACGTGAATAGCGAAACCGGCAGGAATTAACCAAGGACGGAATTTACTGCCTTGCATAAATTTAATTTTAGGCGATGCAGTAATGGTGATTTGGGTCACTGCGATGTTTGCTGAACAACTGCCATATGGGCCTGCGCCGCCAGTTGTCAAGCCGCCTTCGCCACAAACCACGCCGTTTGAAGGAACGCTATCAGTACCCAACAAGTCGCCGGCAGCGCCGGAAGCTGAATCGTTAGCAGCGGTGCCTAAAGGAGCGCGGTTAATGTCATGCGCAGAGAACTCTTTATAAGAGAAAGTGATCTCGCCCAATACATCAACGCCATCCATTAAACCGAACAAATCGTTGCTCAAGTTCAAATCAAAACCTGCGCCGAAATACCAACCTTCATCATCGCCGTTTGGTCTGTTACCGGTCAAATCAGTTGTTTGAATACCCAGCCCGGCGATATTGCCGCCAGTGCCTTCATTTAGCGCATTCGCGTCAGTCAGAATACTGCCTTCTCTGCTATGGTCATTACTCAAATAACCACCACGGAAGAAAACCATGTTATTACCGCTGGAAAGTGCAGAGGAAGATGAACTTCTGACCGATGACATCCATTGATCCAACTCTTGAACTTTAGCGCTGTTCTCAGAAGAAGCTGATGATGATGCGGTTTTTACACGACTCAACTCAGCTTGCATCGCTTCCATCATGGCAGCCATTTGCTGAACCTGAGATTCCAACGCAGCAGTTTTTTTCGCTGTTGCATCGGCTATACGCTGCGCGTCAGTATCGGCAACCGCGGACAATGACAAAGTCGCTGTCGCTACGCCTAACGCGATTTTTGATTTGTTGAATTTCATTACTGCTCCTCAAGGGTTGTTGTTATATACTACTGCTTGTTGCATTAAGGATTCTATTATCATTTTTACAACATTTTGTATCGGGACTAATAATAGCAGGTAATCCACAAGCTTACAAGTTTTCGGTTAAATTTTAAAACCATTAAAAAACAATTGCTTACAGAGAATTATTGAAATAGTTTTTTAACTCTTGATCTTTATCAAGCTTTTTTCCTTGCCAAAAACAAGGTTTAATTATATTGCTAAATAGCGACAATTTAGCAACAACTCTAAGCCACAATAACCTTTTTCAACTATGACACCCACTCATCCATCAACGCCGCATTCTGAAATCCTGATCATCGGCGGCGGCATTAACGGTCTATTAACGGCAAAGCAATTTATTGAAGCAGGCCATCAAGTATCCATCCTTGATCAATCTCAAGTCGGCCAAGAATCTTCATGGGCCGGCGGCGGTATTTTATTACCGCTTTATCCTTGGCGACAAGACAATGCCATCACTCAGCTGGTTATTCGCAGCCTCGCTATCTATCCTGAACTTTCTGAGGACTTACGCGAATCAACCGGCATAGACCCGGAATGGTATGCTTGCGGCCTGTTGATAAGCGCCAACCCCGATATAGAAAAGGCGACAAATTGGTGCAAAAACAACAATATTGAATTTGAAACAAACTGCCTAAATCGTTTCCAAGATTTTAATGTTCAAATTGAAAACCCGTTGTGGCTGCCGCAAATCGCTCAAGCGCGTAATCCTCGATTAATCCGTTCCTTAAAAAACCATCTTGAAAAAGAAGGCGTCAGCTTTTTCGAAAACCAGTCCATTAAAGAACTGAAAATACAAAACAAAAAAATTGAAGCGGTCGTCACCCACCAATACACATTCCGGGCGGAACAATTTGTTTTGGCAACCGGCGCATGGACCGATAAATTTTTAGATCAGTTTTTAGCTGATTTTAATCAACACATTAAAATCAAACCGATGAAAGGCCAAATGCTGCTTTTTGATGCAGAACCGGACACCTTGTCGCATATGATTTTAGCTGGCGACCGTTATTTAATTCCGCGCCGCGACGGCAAAATCTTAGCTGGCAGCACAGTTGAAGATATGGACTTTAATAAGACGCCTACCGAAGAAGCTAAACAACAATTAACTCAATTCGCATTGGACTTATTTCCGAAATTACGCCAATTTAACATTTCTCATCACTGGGCAGGTCTGCGACCCGGCACTAAAAACGGGGTACCCTATGTCGGACTGCATCCCGAAATCAACAATTTAAGTATTAATGCCGGTCATTTTAGAAACGGCTTAGTGATGGCCCCGGCATCCGCGCAATTATTGGCCGATTTGGTGTTGAACCGTAAGCCTTGCGTTAACCCCGAACCTTATCAAATCAAACCCTAATTTACCCAGTACTGATGATAAATTTATATCCGCTTGTTAAGCCATTATTGTTTTCCCTGGATCCGGAAACCGCTCATAACGTCACCTTAAAATTACTCAAATTGAGTCAGCAACTCAGCCTGCCGACACACAACAAAACGACTAAAACCGATAATCCTGTCGAGGTGATGGGCTTAACATTCAAAAACAAATTAGGACTCGCCGCCGGTCTGGATAAAAACGGCGATTATATCGACGCCCTGGCGAATTTAGGCTTCGGTTTTATAGAGATCGGCACTGTAACGCCACGCCCGCAACCGGGAAATCCAAAACCACGCCTGTTCCGGCTACCGGAACATCAGGCGATCATTAATAGAATGGGATTCAATAACCTGGGTATTGATCATTTACTGAATCAGGTGCAAAACAGCTCTTTTGACGGCATCCTCGGCATTAACATCGGCAAAAACTTTGATACGCCCATCGACCAAGCCGTCGAGGACTATTTGATTGGCTTTCGCAAAAGCTATCCTTACGCCAGCTATATAACCTTAAATATTTCTTCGCCGAATACTAAAAACCTGCGCCAATTACAGCAAGGCGATGAAATCAAAACTTTATTGTCCAGCCTGAAAGAAGAACAGTTAAAACTTCAGCAATCTCAGCAAAAATATGTTCCCTTCGTGGTCAAAATCGCCCCGGATTTGGATCAGGAAGAAATTATCCATATCGCTCGCCTGCTAATGGAATTCAATATTGACGGCGTTATCGCCACCAACACCACTATTTCAAGAACGGCGATTCAAGGACATCCATTAGCAAATGAGAGCGGCGGTTTAAGCGGCGCACCGGTAAAGGAAAGCTCCACTTACGTTGTTCAGGGGCTGGCCAGCGAATTAAACGGCAAACTGCCGATCATCGCCGCCGGCGGCATACTGAGCGCAGCCGACGCGCAAGAAAAACTGGCGGCGGGCGCCAGTCTGGTACAGATCTATAGCGGCTTGATTTACAAAGGGCCGCAACTGATTACTGAAATATTAAATAATCGCTCTAAATAGATTTACCTGGGCGGTGTTGATGCTTAGGACTGAGGATGAAATTAAACCAATTCATTCCCTACTGGATATGCATTTTCCTAACTTAATTTTCTTTGCTCAACATCAAAAGGATTTTCCACATCAAGCCTTTTCCGCTCCACGCTTAAAGCTTTATGTTTCCTGTTAAGAGGTACTAAATCAAATATCTCAGATGCATGCGGCGCTATAATTAATATTGTCTTTATCCCGGTTAGCGCTAAATAAACTTTCTTAGCTTTGGGCGTTTCTAATTTTGCTTCTTTCATCGGCTCAATATAAAACTTCATCATCCCTTGTATTGCCTTGATGCTATCAACCGATAATTGCAATGCATTTTCTGCTTCGCCGTTAGCATCCAAGATAATGACAAAAGTACGATAAAATTGATTCATAAAAAGATAATCATACAAATATTTATTCCTCAGACTCCCCGAACTTTTATACCTCATTAAATTAGAAAGATTACTGGCAACGCCAAGCTGATAGGTTACAACGCCGAAATGATTATCTTTTCGGCTCATCTTAATTAATTTAGGCAATATAAACAGGCTGGACAAAAATGAACCCATACTCAGCGCCGCTCTTCCCAATGAAGTATGCCGGTTTTTCTTGGTGTCAAACAATCCAGCCATTAGAATATCATTTAAGACATCCGCTATTCCGCAAATAAAAATCGCTTTGTCCAGATCTTCATCTGTGCTTTTCGAGATTTTAGGCTGCGCGACTGTCGCATTATTAATAATCTTGCGTAAATTCCCGTTTCGTATCTCTGTACGGAAATCAATGTCGAGTATCGGTTTAAGCACAATCCCCAACGCATTAATGACAAACCCAAAGACAAAAAAAGCCACATCCTGAAAGTCTTTAAATTGATGCTCTACCCTCAGCTTGAGAGGATTAAAAAATAACATTGTACTTAAAGTCCCGTACAAAATATTTTCCGCTTTAGAAAACGACTCAAAACTTGAACCCAAGGGGTTCTGATTAATCATTTGTTCTTGAATAATCGTTTGTGATGTTTCGAAAGTTCCCTGATAACCGGTTTTTATAGCCTTATATACCTGATTAAACAAAATATCATGCATGGATCCTGATGAGTCAGACAAATTAGCTTGACCGGTTGCAATCTTCATCAATAGGTCAAGATAACTCTCTACGAAATTTTTAATCTCAATAGAGGGAATGCCTGAAGGCAATGAATTATTGATGTCCGCTATAGGCGTATTACGACTAATCTGATCAAAAACATAATTTTGCTTAACTGAATCTTCCTGTTGCAAATTGGCGGGGATAGTATTTATCTCGACCGATTCGGAAAAAGTTAACGGATTATTATTCACTTCCGGAGCCGGAGACAAGCCTGGCGCATGAGTTTGACCGCTTAAAATTGCAAAGGCGTTATTAGGGTAGGATGCATTCAATTGAAATTGAGCGTTATATATTTTTTTTAATTCCTGCCCTATATCCCAACAAGCCGATAAATCCAGAATACCTTTCAGTAATTCCCAAACCAGTTTGGCAATAGAAATAACTTCTTTAAGAATCATTACAAATTTTGAAGACACAAAAACAATGGCGTTTGCCATCGCTGTACCGACTATTGGAATATCCCCTATCCCGGCAAGCACATCATTCAACGCGCTGGTAATTCCATCAACAAGCTCGCCGCCAACATCTTCGAGTTCAGACACTGCCGACGATATAACATTACTCAGACTATTGACAGGCGATGAAACAGTTCTTTTTATATCGCCCCAAGAAATACGCGGCGCCATACCACCTGTTCTGATGACAGCGATATGGGTCAAGCGCGAGACTTTTAAATCGGAATTTTTTCGTTTGACAATTTTTGCGCCACTTTGGGTTTTAATCTGTCTATAACTGCTGCGTACGCTACGAATGGCGTCATTATTGGGTTTGCCCTGATCGTAAATTTGCCCGTACGTATCCGTAAACTCTTTTATCTGGTTCTTGGCTCCCGATTTCACATGCTGTTCGAAAATTTGCTGCGGGGTATCAGTATTTTCCGGCGCGCCCTCCTGTTGTTGATTAGCGCCGACAGTGGAAAGGCGCTCAAGCTGTTTATACGATAAATTAAAATACTCAAATTCTGAAGTATCGCCTTTCAGTTGGCTGAGAACAGCAAGCGGCGCATCCGCCTGAATGGTAAAATCGGCAGCATCAAACAGACGATACATTAGTAAGGCGCCTTTGAGCATATCATCTTCATTCATACCGGCATTAATTTCCAAAGCCACGCGTCCCGTTTCGTCAGGCTTTGCAAACAGACTGGAAAATCTACCAAGATGATAGTATTTTGGGTTATCGGGGTCTGTATAGTCTGTTACGCTTACCGGGCGGGAAAAGGTAATTTCTATATAAAGAGTGTCGCCCAGCGAAGCGCTATAGTCATAGATATTGTTTACAAATAAATTAACTTGATGCTTTGTTGTTTGATATAAAGGTGCGCTGTTATCTATATCAGTCTGTATTTCCTGTTCGTAAGTCGTCCATGTTCCATCCAGCGGATCAGATGATGCTCTGCGATATCCAAACAAACCAGCATCAGTATTGGGAATGAGTTTTTTATTTTCATCCACACTAAAACCGCGTTTAGCCGTATAGATAATTTCATTATCCTCAACAAAACTATACCATTTGTGAAGCTCCTTTGGATTTAATGCAATCGGCAAAGGCATATCAAATACAACATTATCATTTAATATTTCCTCATATAGCTGATCGTGTGTTTTATCCCCATAACTGGCCGTCGAAGTATCCGGAATACTCTCATTAAAGGATATGAGATAGCGGTAGCTTGAATCATCATCATTCTTAAAGGTAATAATAAAATAACTTCTCAAAAGCCCTTGATGATTCTGAGTGCAAAAAAAGTCATATTCACCGCCGTTAATACTGACAGCCGTCGCCAAGCTGGAATATCCATATTTCCGGCTGTTTTGTGGCGCCATTTTATTGAACCAGGTTTCTTGATAGCTTTTATTATTAAACGATGTTGAACTACCATCTACAATGGAATAATTGATTTTATTGGCGGCCACATCAAGCGTTACGCCATCAACTATCCAGGGTTTAACAATCACACTATTTAGCAACAAGCCTAAGTCTTCATTAATGCTGGGGATCGGTAAAGTAACTGGTATCACATTGATAACATGATAAAAGGTTTGGTTGTTTTCCGTATACTGTTTAACAGAACGAACAAAGGTAGATTTCAGTGTTTTATCTATATCACGGGTAAAAATGATCGGGCCTATGTTATAACCCCAATTTGCCGCATCATACTGAAGAACGCTTTTCTGGGTATCAAACTTAACTTCAAAACCATCCCCGGATTTTACAATTTCCGGCGCTATATCAATATCTTCTAATAGATATTGAACCCCAGCAGACGCCGCATTTACAGCAATAAAATAACGCTTCAGAACAGTGCTTTTTTCCGGTATAAAAATTTTGTTGATATCATCATTATTGTTAATAACCGCAGATAAGTGAGTTGTATCATAAGCCTTATAAGTAAAAACGATTTCACGCCCGGTACGATTATTCTCATCAACTAAATGAACAAAGGGAATATACCGTTGACCCGAAAAAATGGAAAATTCTGTTAATGGCGTAACCTCACCGCCTTGTGCAGAAAACGCCTGAATGACGGATTCATAATCATTTGCAAATGTTGAAATTGCATTGGAGCGCATACTTAAAAAATGTGCTGTAAAAAAACTGACTTCAGGCGCCGTGTCAGTGATTTCATTGCTTGTAATCACAAATCCGTAACTATATAAATCATCAAACAGCAATGTTCCATAGATAAATGAATGATTCATGCCATCGTGAAAGGTGTCAATGTCCAACACCCTAACGCTACTAAATTCAAAATGCTCATGTTCAGCAAAATATTCCATGAGATCCATTGTCTGCCAAGGAGAAAGCTCATCAACAGGTTCATTGGACTGTACTAAGGCATTTTTGCCAAATTGATAACCGAGCCAAAGCGGGGAGTTAATACTTTCGGTATCGGTCAAAACAACCATCTTCTGATAGTAGGCATTAGCTTGATGCACACGATTGTGAAAATTTCCGTTGGCCGCTACAACCCGGTTCAGACTTAAAAAACCGGTATTTTCAAGTTTGTAATAAAACTCCTTCAACCCGGCTTTGCCACTAGAAGCTTGTTCATAATATTTAAGCTCATAGTCAGCCCCTTCCGCTGATTGAATCAAATGGATAAATTCAGGGTTACCATAGTTTCTCGTATAGTCGTTCAACCCACTCGCTGCTACCTCATCTTCATCATCAACAGTTAAAACATGCGGATTAAACGATTCCAAAATTGTTGAATCCAAAAGACTGGTTTCAGATTCAGAGTCCGGCGCAGGTAATGGGCTGTAACTCTGAAGCGAGTCCATAATATCCGCATCAACACGGATCTTACTGACCTTCTCAACAGATTTTTTCTCTTTTTCAGTTAAAGTAATCGGTGAATATTCGGCATCTTCCCATTGCGAAGGGGGGAGGTTATCATCACTCAATGCTTGATAATTAAACAGTGTTGCACTCGTCAAAACAGCAGATTGTTTTAAAAATGCCCTTCGGCTCATCAGATGATCAAAAATTTGAAGCTCTTTGTTTACTAGTTTCTCATCATGAGGCAACCATTGTTGTAAACGAAGGCGCATTTCATTCCGGACTTCCGATAATGTTTTTTTGAATTGCATGTCAGCTCCTGTTTGATTTACTATTGATATTGCATGAGTAAACAAAACCACCTCAAACAAATCACTTTTTAACTTAGTGTTGACATTAAAGTGTAGATTAATAAATCTTACGGATTAGCTAATTTTCAACAAGTTTAAAATATCGCGGTAGTTTTTTTAAGAGTGCAGACAACTAACTGTAAAAATAAAATGGCGGAGAATTAAATGAACTCTATGACTGAGTATGAAATTTTCAATCATTACCCGCCCGGCTTTTATTTTAAGGAAAGTTATTGGTTTGCCGTTTTCCATCCGCCGCGAGATGCTGTTGAAGTTCAACTGGTAGGGACTTTTACCGAATGGGAAAAACACCCCTTAAATCTATCCCCTCTTAAAAGTCACAAATTCTGGTATTTAAAACTCGCTCCCACCCAATTCCCGATACCGCCGAGCAATGGCGACCCTTACAAATTTCGCTTTCATTTCGAAAATGACAACACCTGGCATTGGACGCAAGACCCGGCAGCGCGAAATCTAGAAAACACTAGCTTCAACGCTAATTCTCTGGTTACTATTACCGACTATCAATGGAGAGACCAAGACTGGAGACGCCCCGGCTGGGAATATTATATGATCTATCAGCTACATGCTAAGCGCTTCAGCAATCGCAACGATTTGCTTCCGTTAAACAGCGTTGAAGCTGAGGTTCAGCCCTATATTCGCGAATTAGGGGCAACGGCAATTCAATTGCTACCCTTAAACGCCTTTTCTATGGATGATAGTTGGGGATATAACGGGGTATTCCTCTACGCCATCGAAACCTCTTACGGTACGCCGAACGATTTAAAACAATTAGTGGATACTTGTCATCAACACGGCATCGCAGTGATATTGGATGTCGTACTCAACCATTCCGGCAACCGAGATAATATTTTATGGGATATTGATCGCGAGGAATATTTTTCCGGCGATACCGACTGGGGACCGATGTTTAATTTTGAAAGTGATGTAACCCGTCATTTTCTGATACAAAACTTGCTGTACCTGGCCACTGAGTATCATATTGACGCTTTTCGATTTGATATGACGCATATCTTGCATAAAGGCAATCAATGGGTCAATCATGTACGCATGCCCGGCCGAGCAAGCGGTTGGAATTTCATCAAAGAATTGCGCCACCGCATTAAGGCGATTGATCCGGGCATCCTTCTTATTGCCGAAGAACTGCCGGATAATTGGTATGTTACGGATAGTTATGTTCACACCTCATGGGAAGGCGACCATCATGGCCCGTTTGACTCGCAATGGAGCGACGCCTTTCATGATAATGTCAAAGATGTGATTAAGGGCGCTGAAGTAGAGCGATTACAACAGGCGTTAACTTATTTAGGGGATAGCTGGCACGATTCTTTAAATTATACGGAATCGCACGATGAAGTAGGAAACAGCAATCAACGCATCGCCCAAGTAGCGCGCGACGGCAAAGGCTGGAATAGCTCGCAAACAGCGGCGACCATTACCTTGTTAGCGCGCGGCATTCCCATGTTATTCATGGGACAGGAAGGCGGCGAATGGATGCAGTTCGGACAAGACGGTCACGCTCCTGACGGCGGCAGTTGGTGGAATCATCGGCTGAATTTAAACGCCTATGAGAACGACCCCAGACAACGCAAAATACTGGCTTGGCATCAAAAAATGTTCGCTATACGACGCGCCCATCAATGGGTGTTCGCTCATGGCGATATCCATATAGCGCATGTTCATAATGATAATGGAATCATCGCTTTTACCCGCAATAATGGACAATATTTAATAGTGCTGAATTTTAAAGGCAAGGTATTTTATGATTATGCGCTGGACGTTCATGGCTTCTATAAAGAAATCGCCAATACCAGTTGGCCGGTATTCAATATCTTCGACGACCAGGAAGCAAGTCGAGGCGGGGATTGGCATTACCCGATTCATAGCGTACATATTCCGGCTTATGGGGCTGTTATCTTGGAGCATTACTAAGGTAACTCGCAATAAATACCCCACCCATCTTGCTTGTCTTTTTGTCCGTCTTCTGCGTTCTATAAATAGTT
>SPJM01000307.1 GCA_006844585.1 Methylococcaceae bacterium
CGATTGCTTCTTTGGACAGGGGGTTATCCATTCAATTATACCCAACAAAATGGCAAGTCTTAAGTCTAAATATATTGCGTAATTCTTTGTAATTCAGTTGGTTAATTATCCACTGGACGCGGTATTGTTGGCTGACCCCTTGGTTTCCTACTGTCTGGTGGTTGACCTACCTTGCCAGAACGGGACTCTCACCCACTGGAATTATCGGCCTTGCTCGGCCGCACACCCCTTGAATTTCGAACCTGAATTTCCCCCTTGAAATTCCCTTGAAGAATTTGACCAAAAAAGCAACGCGACGATAGGGACGGCGCTTTTTTGGTCAAGTTGATACGCTTGTTAGCGATTTTTACAAGATTACCGAATAATCCTTGATAGAAGATCAGGGTTAATAACGAGGTTTCTTACACCATGCGCATGATCCTCGTTAAAAATATTTGCTTTGCACCATTCTCCTAGCGATTCAATGTTAACCTTTGCCACTTTGGGGCGAACGCTCCATGTTACTTGGAATGGCGATCCCGTTTCGTTGTAGCTTGGCCCTGTAGTTGAACCAGCATATTGAATAGGTGTACCCGTGTTACTAGGAATGTTTATTGCTTGATGAAGGTTGTTTTTCACCCCATGCTGAGTCAATTCTCCGAAGTTTAGAGCATTTTTATCATTAACTAAAACATACACTTGGGTCTCTACACGCAATTGAGGGTTCTGAATCGAGTCGCTAAGACAGGAACCCAAAGTAGGGCCTGGTTTGGCCTGGGCAGACGAGTGGACGTAGTGAACCTCAATGGTATCTCCCGAAGAAAGACCTCCATGAATACTTGGGCATATTTCTGTATCGATGGGCGATAATTCTAGCTCAGTTAGGTGACCAGAATATTTATAACCACTCTGATATCCGTGACCATCACCATTGCCTGCATACTTATTAAATTCCTTCCCACGATGTTCGGCATTTTTGTGAAAATGAATATTACAAAGATTCATTTCTTCAGAAGGAGGAGCGATATTAAATACACGGTCGTTGTTACCATTGTTTGAATCAATATTTCGTGGAGATTGAGGACCAAACCCCATACCTTCAGTATTTTTCATTAGCTGGCTACGCTGATGAGCAATGATTTGATCAGAAACCTGTGAATTAGCATCTATTTTGTGATGTTTAACACTAGCACAACTTGCTAGCAAGGTTGCTCCTGCAAATAGAACAAAAGATCTAGTATTCATTTTACCTCGCTTAATTTGATAAATATTATAAGTGGTTCGCTAACGCTGAAATATGCCGCCCTGAAAAGCGGCGAGTTTTAGCGACCGCAAAAAAGATGATGCTTTTTGCGGTCGGCTTGATTTTTTTGGGTACGGCCAGCATGGGCGTGAACTAATGGGGTGAAAGACCTCTGTAGGAGAACCTACCTTACCTAATATTTTAGGTGATTATAACTACTAGCCGACGGCAATTGCAACACCGCGAGGTGCTGTGAGAAGGAAGCCAGAGTGCAAAACTACGAGCTTATGAACAAGAATGTTATAGAAGGCCTAGTCTTAGGAGTGGGTTAGCCCATGATAACGAAACCCACGAGTTTGCGAGATTATTAAACCACTACAAAGCATGGAGATAGTGTGGATCATGCTTGGGGAGAGTTAGCTCAGCAAAGGTTTTCTGAACTTGAGTCAGGTTCAGTTAAAGGTGTATCTTGGAGCGAAATCAAAAATGAAATAAAGCAGTAATATGCCCAATATCATTTTTCACCCAGATATTGAGAAAGGGGTCAAGGTTTTGTATGAATGGTATCAAAATCAAGCGATTGATTTAGGCGATGACTTTCTAGCAGAGCTTGGAACAGCATATGAAGCAATTATTGAGTTAGCGGAAACTTGACCAAAATTTCAACCAGGCTTCCGAAGGTTTTTACTCAGCAAGTTTCCTTTCCCTGTAATTTACCGGTTTAATTTTTAGGTACAGTATTGGTTGTGGCCGTAATGCACAATTCCAGGAAGCCAGGCTACTGGAGTGAAAGAACATAACAAAGCCAATTCACGCGGACATTTTAAAGCTACACCGTTATCTCTACATGAGAAAAAATACAAATTGATTTATAGTTAAGCTAATTTTCCTCATGGCGAGTCATTATGAAAAAATCGGTTTTTGTTGTTCTCTCTTTGTTGCTCATCGGATTTGCCATTCCGGTTTATGCCATCTCTCCCGGATTTGACTGCCAGAAAGCGGTCAGTCTGATCGAAAAAACCATTTGCAGTTCGGATGATTTAGCTCATGAAGACCGTAAACTGAGCGATCTTTATCAGCAAGTCGGCAGTCGTTTAGTCAATCCGGTAAAAAAAGAAGTTAAAATTCAGCAACGACAATGGTTGAAAAGTCGCAGTGATCTTTGTGTGCAAAATGCGGAAGTCAATGAAAGTTGTTTGATTCAGCTTTATCAACAGCGTAATCAGCAATTAACCGCCTTAACGATTGCTAAACCTGCAAAAGCTTCCAAGAATCCTTTAAAGTTATTACGCATCAGCCCGGAAGGCGATGATGTCGAAACCCTGAATCAATTGGTTTTTCAGTTTGATCGTCCTGTTGTCGCTTTAGGGCGTATGGAGCGTGATGTTTCGGAAATTCCGATTGTGATTCATCCGCAGTTGAATTGTGAATGGCGTTGGCTGAATACCAGCGCCTTGTCTTGTCAGTTGAAAGAGCAAGATAACATGCAACAAGCCACCCGTTATCAAGTTACTGTGTTACCGGGGGTTGAAACGGTCAAAGGCGAGGGGATGGCTGAAAGCGTTCGGCATCGGTTTACCACGGAACGCCCTAAAATTACCCATGCTCATTTTGTGTATTGGTTGGCGCCGGGGAAACCGTTAATCCGCTTAAGGTTCAATCAAGCGGTTAAGCGGGAGAGCGTTATCAGCGCTTTGTCGTTTTTGTCGCAATCCGGTAAAGCCGATAATAATTATGGAGTTGTGACTTATCCGGCCAGTCAAGGGTTAAAAAAAGTCCTCGCTCAGCCTTATTCCGCTTTATCTCAGCCTGATAGTCACCATGTTTGGTTGCTTGCGCCGAAGAACGATTTACCTTTGGATGCGGCTATCTATTTACAAGTGGTTCCCGGTTTGAATTCTGTTGCGGGGGATTTATCCGGCAATGAATATCGTACGGTGGTTAAGTTTCGAACCTTTCCTGAGTTTGCTATGTTGGGCATACGTTGTACTTTAAAGGGGACGGATAGAATTGTCGATTTATCCTTAAGCCAATTGAAACTCACTAATCCTCAGCAGCAATGCGCGCCGCTGAATTCGGTCGCCTTGCTGTTTTCATCGCCGGTGATGAATTCTATGGTTAAAGAGCAGGTGAATTTTCAGCCTGCTTTAAACGAAGGCCGTAAAGATTATGATCCTTGGGCGAATAGCTATGATTGGAGTTTTTTGCGTTCGGCGCATAAAGCCGGGCGGGTTTATCAAGTTTGGCTGCCGGAGTATTTAAAAGCTTTTCAAGCGTACCGGGTCAGTATTAACGGTGATCAGTTTAAAGATGAATTTGGCCGTGCGCTGAAAGAGGGTGTTGATTTTCAGTTTATGACCGGGCATCGGGAGCCGCGACTGGAAATGGCGCATCAATATGCCGTGCTGGAAAAAGGCGTGGATAGCGATGTGCCGCTCTATGTGACTAATTTAGAAAATGTTTCGCTGATCTATGATTATTTAGGGGATAGCCATAGTGGTGAGCAGTTACGCAAAATTATCGATGTGGAGCCGGTGGAAGATATTGCTTACGCCTTGCCTTTAGGCGGGCGTAGTTTGATGAAGGATGATACGGGCATGTTGTTTGCGCGGTTACGCCCTAATCCAACGCCGCCGAATTGGCGTTATGATCCTAAGCTTTGGTTGCAAGTCACGCCCTTCCAGGTCCATTTTAAAATGGGGCATTACAATTCGAAATTGTGGGTAACCCGTTTTGATGACGGTTTGCCGGTTGCAGGCGCAACCGTGTCGTTATGGAAAGGTTCAATCGAAAACGTGACCGGATTGCAGAATTTAGCGCTGAGTGCGCAAACGAATGCGGAAGGGGTGGCTGAATTACCGGGCAGGGAAACGTTGGACCCCGATTTGGACCTGTTATACGGCGGCGAGCAGCAAAAAACGCCTGGATTGTTCGTGAAAATCGAAGCGGATCAGGATATGGCGATGCTGCCGCTGAATGACCATTTTTCTTTATGGATCAGCGGTATTTATCCCAGTACCCGGCAAGCGGGGGGGCATATCCATAGTTGGGGAACGACAGCTCAGGGTGTTTATAAACCGGGCGATAAGATTCAATATAAAATCTACCTGCGCGATCAAAGTAACCGCCATTGGGTGCGGCCGCCGGATGATTTATATGAATTGAAAGTGTTTGATCCGCAAGATAAACGTGTTCATCATCGGGAAGATGTGCGCTTGAATCCATTTGGGGCGCTGGATGGTGAGTTTACCGCTCCAGCTAACGGCGCAGTGGGGTTTTATCGTTTTCAACTGATGCCTAAGAAACAAGCGGGGCAAAAATATTATCGTTTTACCTGGTCGCCGATGCAGGTGTTGGTGACTGATTTTACGCCTTCGCCGTTTAAGGTGGCGACTGATTTAAACGGCGATTTGTTTGAAGTCGGCGATCAGCTTATCGCTACCGCGCAGGCCACATTTCATGCCGGCGGCGCATACGGGGAGGCTCCGCTCAGAATTAACGCGCGCTTGACGGCAAAACCTTTTACCCCGGATCAACCGCAATGGAAAGGTTTTTATTTTGCCGATCAGCAGGCGGAAAATCGGCATTTCGGCAGCGCCCAGTTATTGGATGTTAAAGACCGGTTAGATAATCAAGGCGAGTTCCAACAATACATTCAATTAAGCGATGTCGGCATTTATTACGGCGCATTAACCGTTGAATCCGCCGTTAAAGATGAGCGGGGCAAATCGGTGGCGGCTGCGGCGAGGGCAGACTATGCCGCCCGTGATTTATTGGTTGGCTTGAAAAATACGCAGTGGCTTTATCAACAAGGTCAAAAAGCCGACGTGTTGGCGGCTGTGGTTGATACCCGGGGGGTAGCGGTTGATGATGTCGCTATTGCTATCAAGATACAACGGCTGGAATATAAAACCTCCAAAGTAAAAGGCCCCGGCAATGCTTATTTGAATAAGAGCATTCGCGTTTGGGAAGATGAAGGGCAATGTCAACTCATCAGCGAAGAGCAGGCGACAGCTTGTGAATTCATCCCTCAGAAATCAGGTTCGTATCGATTTATTGCGCAGATTAAAGATCGACAAAAGCGGCTGCATGAAACCCGTTTATCGGCATGGGTGACCGGTAGCGACTATATTGCCTGGGATGTAGGCAATTCCGCCAATTTACCGATTGTAGCGGAAAAAAGCAGCTATCGCATCGGCGAAACCGCTCGCTATTTAGTCAAGAATCCTTTTCCCGGCGCTAAAGCTTGGGTGAGCATTGATCGATATGGGGTGTTGGAAAGTTGGGTGACTACTTTGGAAGGCAGTACGCCGGTGATTGAGGTGCCGATCAAAGCCGATTATCTGCCTGGTTTTTATTTGTCGGTGGTGGTGGTTTCGCCGCGGGTGGAAAAGCCGCCGCAAAAAGGTAAGGTGGATCTGGGCAAACCGGCTTATCGGACGGGCTATGCTGAAAGTCGGGTTGTTGATCCCTATAAACAAATCAAACTATCGCTTTCGACCGATAAAGCGATTTATAAGCCCGGCGAAAAAGTGAGGGCTGCTATTGATGTTAACAACAGTCATTTACCGGCGGAAGCCAATGTCGAGATTGCCGTTGCGGTGGTTGATGAATCGGTGCTGGCGCTGAATAACCGTGGCGAACGTTATTATGATCCTTATTATGGTTTTAACCATTTAGATGGACTGGATGTGAACAATTACAGTTTGCTCAGTCGTTTGCTTGGCCGCCAGAAGTTTGAGAAAAAGGGCGCTAATCCGGGTGGTGGCGGCGCTAATGATGCGGTGCTGCGCAGTCATTTCAAATACGTCAGTTATTGGAATCCCTCCATTTTGCCGGATAAACAAGGTCGGGCGAATATTGAATTCAACTTGCCGGATAATCTAACCGGCTGGCGGGTTTTCGCCTTTGCGGTCACCGAAGAGGATTTTATGGGGGTGGGCGATGTGAATTTTAAAGTCAATAAACCCACTGAATTAAGACCGGTAATGCCGAATCAAGTGATTGAGGGCGATGAGTTTAGCGCCGGTTTTAATGTGATGAACCGGTCGGATAAAGCGCGTGATCTGGCTATTAACATCAATCTGTCCGGCCCGCTGGCGGATGATGTTGAGCGCATAGTTAATCGACAAATCAGCTTGCAGCCTTATCAGCGCGGTAATATTCAATTTCCGTTACGCACGGTCGGGGTGGGCGATATAGCCTTTCAAGCGCAAGCGGGCGATGATCTTGATATCGACGCCTTGGCTTACACCGTGCCGGTTAATCAACGGCTGGCGACCCAATCAGCCGCCAATTATGGCAGTATCACAGCAGGCGGCATCAGTGAGTCGGTGGAAATACCGCGGGGCATACGCGACGGCGGTGAAATTAGAGTTGATTTATCCACCACCGTGTTGGGTAATCTGGCCGGGGCATTTGAGTATATCAAGGATTATCCCTATAGCTGTTGGGAACAGCGACTGACTAAAGCGGTGGTCGCCGATAATTATGATGCCTTAAAAGATCATTTGGAGAGACAGGTAGAATGGAAGGGTACTCGGAAATTGATTGAAAAGACTTTGGATTCGGCAAGTCGTTTCCAAGCGCCTAACGGCGGGATGGCTTTTTGGCAGGCTGATAATCAATACGCTAATCCGTATCTATCCGCTTATACGGCGATAGCCTTCAAGCAATTAAGGAAAAGCGGTTATGCTATTCCGGTTGATGTGGAAGCGTCTTTACATCTTTATCTACAAGATTTATTGCGTAAGAATGTTTTTCCGAGTTTTTATCATAAAGGCATGGCGGCCAGCGTTCGAGCGGTCGCTTTGAATGCGCTGTCGGCAGTGGGTAAAATCAATGATCAAGATATTCGGCGCTATTTTTCACATTTGCCGACAATGAATTTATTCGGTAAAGCGCATTTTTTGAGCGCCGCTTTGGCTGTTGATGGGGTGAGCGAGGCGATGCGGGAAAAATCGTTACAACAAATAATGAGTCATGCCCAGCAAACAGGCGGCAAGTTTCAGTTTAATGAAGTGGTCAGCGACTATGAAAAATATTTATTAAGCACGCCTATGCGCTCCAATTGTACGGTGCTCAGCGCGTTGTTATCGGCGCAGTCACAAGCGCGATTAAAAGATAAAGTGGGTGATATTCCGACAAAATTAGTAAGAGCCATTACTCAGGGACGCGGCGGTCGTTCGCATTGGCAAAATACCCAGGAAAACGTGTACTGCCTAAGCGCTTTGCAGGACTACGCCGAGCAATATGAAAAACAACAGCCGGATATGACGGTGCAGGTTGATTTTAATCGGGCGACATTGGGCGAGGTCAAGTTTGATCGTAAAAACAGTCCGCTGAAAACTTTGCGGCAGACATTACACAAGGAAGACGGCGGATTAAACAGCGCCATTCATATTCGCAGGGAAGGTCGGGGGCGGTTATATTATGCCAACCGACTTGCTTATAGTTTGATCGATGAAAAATCTAAAGCCATTAATGCCGGTTTTGAAATTGAAAAACAATATTCAGTTAAACGGGATGGCGAATGGTTTGTGTTGAATCATGATATGCGTATTCAACGCGGTGAAATTATGCGCGTCGATTTAATGGTTACTGTTCCGACCGCGCGTCATTTTGTTGTCGTCAGCGACCCGATTGCAGGCGGACTGGAGCCGGTAAATACTCAGCTTGCCACCAGTTCAAAAATCGATGCTGAAAAACATCGTTTTAGCGATTCCGAGCAGTTCTTAATCAATCAATACCCGGATTGGATAGCATACGGTCACTATTTTGATGGTTTTTATCATCAAGAATTACGCCATGATTCGGCTCGTTTCTATGCCGATTATTTGCCGCCGGGTCGTTATCATTTAGCCTACACGGCGCAGGCGATTGCCGCTGGCGTATTTCATATCATGCCCACTCATGCGGAAGAAATGTATGATCCGGATGTTTATGGTAAAACAACCGCTTATCAATTATCGGTGAAAGAGTCTGAACAATAACAGGAGTTCATGTGAAAGCAGTTGCCTATCAACAAAACAAAGCATTACAAAACATAGAAATCGAAAAACCGGTCGCCAACGGTCATGATGTATTGGTAAAGGTTCAAGCGGTGGCGGTCAATCCGGTTGATGTTAAAGTCAGAAGCCGGGTCGCGCCGGACGCGGACGATTATAAAATTTTAGGCTGGGATGCAGTTGGAGAAGTCGTCGAAGTCGGTGAAAAAGTCAGTCTGTTTAAACCCGGCGATCAAGTCTGGTATGCCGGTGCAATCGACAGACCGGGTTGCCATAGCGAATATCATTTAGTTGATGAATATATTACTGCATTAAAACCGGCGACATTGAGTTATGCGCAAGCGGCGGCGATGCCGTTAACGAGCATTACCGCTTGGGAATTGTTATTTGATCGTTTTGAGGTTAATAACAGAGGGCAAGGCGGACATATGCTGATTATCGGCGGCGCTGGCGGCGTCGGCTCCATGATGATACAGCTGGCGAAACAATTAACCGGTTTGACTGTTATTACGACTGCTTCAAGGGAGGAAAGCCGAGCCTGGGTTTCGCAATTGGGCGCGGATTATGTCATCGACCCGCACCAGTCCTTAAGCCAACAAATTCAACAACTGGGCATTAATTCTGTTGAGTATGCCGCCGGGCTCACCCACAGCGGTGAGCATTTCGAGGAAATCGTCAAATGTCTGGCGCCGCAAGGTAAATTCGGTTTGATAGACGACCCCGGCGCATTGGACATTAGTCTGTTAAAACAAAAAAGCATTTCCTTGCATTGGGAGTTTATGTACACCCGTTCATTATTTCAAACCGAAGACAAGATTCGTCAGCATCAATTGTTAAATCAAGTGGCCGGTTTAGTCGATCAGGGTTTATTAGTGACCACAATCCGGGAAAATTACGGAGCCATCAATGCTGAGAATTTGGAACGGGCTTTTGCTTTGCTTGAGTCCGGGCAGGGGATTGGTAAATTAGTGTTGGAAGAGTGGTAACATGAGGTTCGAAATTAAAAAGCAATATGATGTTGATTGAACCGTTATGGAATCAGTTATAAAAAAATAATTAACATAGTCGAGAAAATGTATGGCGCTAATTGAAGGATTAAGGATCAAGAATTATAGGGCTTTAAAGGATATTCTCTTGGGTAGAACAATTAATGATAGAGAAAAACTACCGCTTGATCCCTTAACGGTTGTGATTGGCAGAAACGGTACGGGCAAAAGTTCGTTATTTGATGCATTTGGTTTTCTTGCTGATTGTTTAACGTTCGGGGTTGAGGATGCCTGTTTCAGAAATGAACGCGGCGGATTTAATAAATTGCGGTCTTATGGTGAAACCGGGGCGATTGAATTTGAAATCTACTATCGGGATTCAGGTAATGATAGGCCTATTTCCTATACATTAATGATTGATGTTGATAAAGATGAAAGACCATATGTTTCTTATGAACGATTACGTCAACGCCGGAAAGGGCAAAGTCGGGGATGGCCTTATTCATTTCTTGATTTATCAGCTGGAAAAGGTTATGTCTGGGCGGGTGAATCATTAGGTAACATAAACGATCAAGAGGATAGCGAAAAAAGCTATGTTGAGCTTGATGATCCGCGATTTTTAGGCATCGCTACATTAGGCCATTTAAAAGAGCATCCAAGAATTTCTCAATTTAGGAGGTTCATGGAAGGTTGGTATCTTTCTTATTTCACGCCTGATTCAGCGAGGGACTTACCTCGCGTCGGTCCTCAAAAACATTTGAATCGGGATGGCGGCAATTTAGGAAATGTTGTTCAATTTATGGAAAAAGAACATCCTAAAAGGTTTGCAAAAGTGTTGTTTGAAATTGCTGAAAAAATTCCAGGAGTTCAATCTATTAAAACAGAGGTTTCCAATGATGGTCGCTTATTAATACAATTTTTTTCCGAAGGTTTTGAACAGCCCTTTTATGCACAAAATGTATCAGATGGTACATTGAAAATATTTGCATACCTGATTTTGTTGGCTGATCCCGATCCGGCGCCTTTGCTATGCATAGAAGAACCGGAAAATGGGCTCTATCATAAATTGCTTCAAACATTAGTTTTTGAGTTTCGCGAAGTAGCTTCCGGAAAGAAAGGCGGGGTACAGTTATTTGTGACCACCCATCAACCGTACTTGATTGATGAATTAAATCCATCTGAAGTTTGGGTGCTGGAAAAACGAAATGATGGTTTTTCTAAAATTACAAGAGCATCGGAGGATTCTGAAGTCATTGAAATGGTTAATCAAGGTCTAACTTTAGGAAGTTTATGGTATAGCGATCATATTGATGGAAGGATATAAAGGGAATTATGCATTTTGAAATTTTAGTCGAGGGACAAAGTGAATTGACCGCACTATCAATTCTAATGCCAAAGATGATAGGTGATTACGACGATAAACATACATGGAAAATACATAAGCATCAGGGAATAGGAAAAATCCCGGAATCTTGGAATGATACCCATTCAAAAGATAGAACTCTTTTAGGACAGTTACCAAAAAAAATCCGGGCATATTCCAAAGTCGCTGATTATGATAGGGTCGTAATTGTATTGTTGGAGAAATGTCAATGGGCGAAAAAGATTCCGCCCAATATGAATATCAATTCAAATTTATCACCAAGTTTTAATTTTTTTAAAAACTGTTTATTAGAATTATCGGATTAGAGTTGGTCGGAGGCTCTGAAGCAACACGCTATTTATTAGTCAGACTATCGCTGAGAAGCGGACCCAAGCATTAAATCCACAGACATCTAAAGTATATCGATTCATCTTTTAAAACTCCACACCTTGCGCCGCCTTGATTCCTTGTTCATAAGCATGTTTAATCGGTGCCATTTCGGTGGCTGTATGGGCGGCTTTGATGACTTCCGGCGCGGCGTTGCGACCAGTGAGCACTAAATGCATCCAGGGTGGGCGGTGTCGGCTGATAAAGTCGGCGATTTCCTGTCCGCTGATCCATTGATAACCACAGCAATAATTGATTTCGTCCAACAATACTAAATCATACTGTTGGGATAAAATCTTTTCTTGGCTGAATTGCCAAATCGAGCGGCTGGTTTTAATATCCTGTTCGGGGTTTTTGGTATCCCAGGTAAAACCATCGCCTAAAGCATGCCATTCGATATTGTCGAATTTTTCGGCGGCTTTTTGTTCGCCGGTTTGCCATTGGCCTTTAATATATTGGATAACGCAGATTTTCATGCCCCAACCGGCGGCGCGGAATACCATGCCGAATGCGCTGGATGATTTGCCTTTGCCTTCGCCGGTGTGAACCAGTACGATACCTTGTCTATTGTTTCTACTTTTCATTTAGTTTTTAATGTGGAAGTAAGCACCCAAGTATAATTAATTTAACATTTTACTTGTCTTTTTTTCCATCTTCAGTGTTGCATAAATAGTTACATAGCGGGCTATGCGCCTATTTATGCGCCTCGGCAACTGCTCCATGCGTTGCTCTACCTCCTGCATCCCTGCAGTCGTTGAATATGAAAAAAATCCTGCGTAAAATTGAGTTAAATTAATTATACTTGGGTGCTAATACAGTGTATTTTACTTTATCAATGGCTCTCTGGTTTGAGTATTAGGCGTTTTATGATGCATCCTACAATTGAATGGCGCGCCAATCCTGTTGGCGCTGCTGACCGAGCGGTCATTAAAACCCCAGTGGGCAAATTAGCGTGTTATGCCCAAGGCGATGTTTTGATTAAGACGGAATGGGTTGGGGCTGAATATGCTATTCGTGAACCTGAATCAATACTTCTGAATCAGCTTGTTGAGCAAATTAAGCAATTTTGGCGGCATGAACTGACACAATTCAAAATGTCCTTATTTATACAAGGCACAGAGCATCAGCAACGCGTCTGGCGAGCATTGTTAAACATACCTTATGCCGAAACTTGCTCGTACAAACATATGGCGGAAAACTTAGCAAGCGGCGCCCGAGCGGTCGGCAATGCTTGTCGGCGCAATCCTTTTCCTTTGATCATACCTTGTCATCGTATTGTTTCAGTTAAGGGAATCGGGGGCTATTCCGGACAAACCGACGGCGATTTTTTACTGATAAAACAACGGCTTTTGGATTTCGAAGCTGAACAACCCGGAACACTCAATCATGAAGAAAAAAGCGATTATTTATTTACACGGCTTTAATTCGGCCTCACTGGATTTACATGGTAATTTATTGGTGAATAAAGAAAAGTTGGCTATTTTGCAGGACTATTGCCAACAAAAAGAGATTCATTTCTTTACGCCCAATGTCGATTATCGGGATTTTATGGACATTGTTGAAAATATGTTGTTTGAATGGAATCAGTTATTGGATAAAGGCTATGAGGTGATGTTTATGGGTTCCTCAATGGGCGGATTCAGCAGCGAGTATTTGGCGATGAAAACCGGCGCTAAGGCAATTATGATTAATCCGGTGGTTTTTCCCACTGAATTATTAATACAATTTATCGGGGTGACTGAAAATTACGAAACCTCCCAACCTTATCAGTGGAAGCAGCAACATTGCGATCAATTTATCGCTTTCGAGCATGAATTGCGCAATTGCAGTCGAGCCATAGATCGGGTCATTTTATTGGATATGGCTGATGAGTTGATTGATAGCCGGAACACCGCAGATTATTTTCAAAATCAAGCAACTATTCAATGTTATGAAGGCGGATCTCATAGCTTTGAACATATGAAACAGGCTTTATCGGTTGTTGATCAGGTCTTATTCCAATCTTAACCCAGCTTTGTCATGACAACTCCATGAAAATTGTTTTAATTGGTTAACAATGAATTAAAAAATGTCGTCGATAAAGCCGGGTGAAAAAGCGCTTAATCGACTTCCTTGTCGATTACAAAAGCTCAAGTTATGGGTAATAATAGGGGTTATTTGAATCTTGAGCAGAGTCGTATACTCGGCCGGATTTGGTAATATCCAAAACTTCGAAACGGTAGTTGCCTGATGCGCCTCTTATTAATTTGTATTTGGCCTCGCCCTGATCATCAGTGATGACAGTATCATTTTGAAACCAGCAGTTTCCGTCCGGGTGTTCACAAAGCTCTACCGCAAGGCTTGCGCCCGATTCCGGCGTTCCTGAGCTATTTTCCACAGTGACAAAGCAATTGAGATGAGGGCCTTGAGCGGAACAGCTCATGGCGGTTACAAATATTGAAGTCGGCGAGCCTATCGTAATGTTTTGAGTAGAGCTGCCTTCTGCTCCTTCATTATCGGTAACCGTGAGTTTCGCAGTATAAACGCCGTCGGCGTATTGGTGAGTCGTGGCGGTGGATATTCCCGTTTCGGTTGCCCCGTCTCCGAATTCCCATGCAAATGAAGTTATATGGCCGTCAATATCGCTACTGCCGCTAGCGTCAAAGGCGCAGTCAGAAGCATTGCAAGTCACAGTGAATGAGGCCTGGGGAGGTATATTGCCCATATTCCCATTCAAATGATCCAATGCCGCCTGAGCTTGGACTAGACCAAATCCATATGCATTGTCTCGGCCATCGGCTCCTAGGTCTTTTGCGGTGGCGGATAGCGCATCGCGGATTTGTTGGTTCGTCCATGCCGTATTGTGACTCCACACTAAGGCGGCGACGCCAGCGACATGCGGTGTCGCCATGGATGTGCCGTCATTGAAAGCGTAATTACCGATAGCAAGCGTTAAATTGGCTGGATTTCCAAGTTCATTGCTTAATAGACTATTACCGTCGGTATCTGATATGGAAACTGAAGGGATAGTTGTTACTGTATCCCCCAATGTGCCGGCAAAACCTCCTGCAATATTATTATAAATAATAGCGGCTACGCCGCCGCCGTTTTCACAAGCTAAAACTTTTTCCGCAAAAGTAATCTCGCCGCGTTGAATTAAACAAATTTGATTGCTTCCGCCGGGACAGTCAGATGTTCCAAGTCCGCAATCAACTAATGAACCGCTACCGCTTCCAACCGGGGAGCCTTCCAGCGCAATGGAAACATAATTCGTTCCATTGACCGTCAAAGTTTCTTCCGTTCCAGTTCCCATCGGAACGGTAGAGCGCACTAACACGCCAGGCGCTGCTAATTCGATTTGCGCATTCTGTTGGGAAAAGTCAGCTATGTTTTCATTTTCATCGATTGCTGCAACTGAGATAACCGAACCATAGGATGCCGGATAGCTTTTTTTGGTATTGCCGTCATTACCGGCGGCGGCTATTGGTAAAATGCCGTTGGCGTATGCGTTGTCGAATGCTTGTTCTTCCGTTGAACTTTTACAGGCCAATGGGCCGCCGCCGGGGCCGCCTGAACATCCCAAGCTCATATTCACAATGTCGGCTCCGGCATTTTCGCATAGATTTAAAGCGCCGATTAAATTAGAGGCGTAGGTCCATGAGCAGTCATCGCCAAATACTTTGACGATATGAAGGTTCGGTTGACCGACGCCTACAACTCCCAAGGTATTGTCTAAGGCTGCTATAGTGCCTGCAACATGAGTGCCGTGTCCGCACATATCAATATCCCAGGTTAATTGAGTATCGCTGCCGGTTGCGGTGGATAAGTCCTCATGCCCAGAATCATAGCCTGAATCAATAATACAGACTGTGCGATTACCTATCGGCCCATTGGCGACAACTGTTTGATCAGCCTGCACCATGGAGATTCCATAGGGTGGTGTTTGGCTCGTTGGATAACGCGGCGGATCGTGTTCGATATAAGCGATATTTTTATTATTTTTTAAGCCGTTTAATGCTTGTTTTGGAATATAAGCGGCAACCGCATTTTGAGGCGCAAGCTCCAAAGCAATGTTTGAATTTTTAGCTTTTAAAGCCGCTTTGCCTGGGGCTGCGCCGCCATCGACAAATTTGACAATATATCTTGTTCTCCGAGGGTCATTTGGTGGTTCGTTCGCCATCGCCAGTGAAGAAACAAGGCTAATTAATATGATGTTGATGATTTTGTTCATAATAAATACCTTAAGTGGAGCCTCTTTATCGTTGATTATTTATTGAGGAAAATAAAAACACTTCTCATTTAATCAATGAATTTGATTATCTATAGCATTAGAGAGTTCAGTTATCAACTGAATGATTTATTTTTTTAAATTAAAGCAATTTTTGAACCAAATATTTGTTTTGGTATGGAGAGGTAAGGGATATTTAACGAAGAAAGCTATAAATCTGAGTTTGTTGGAGTGTGTTTAAGGAATACTTTTAATTCAAAGTCTTACGCAGGTGGGGAGGTGTCGACAATTGCTGATTTAAATAGCTTTAAGGAATTCAACAGCGGCTCAAGCTCTGTAAGCAAGTTTCGTAATGGTATTGTGGAATCTTTGTCATCGGATTTACAGGTTTTTTCCAATTCAGCGGCGGCTTTACTGACATTTTTGGCGGCAATATTGCCAGCGACGCCTTTTAAAGTATGGGCCAATCGCATCGGGGCTTGCGGGTCAGGGTCTTGTAAAGCATTAGAAAATTGTTGTTCGAAATCCTGATTTTTATCCAAAAACATTAATAATAACTTTTGATATAAGGCAACATTATTCCGGGTAATGCTGAGACCGGCGGCAATATCGATGCCTTGAATTGCTTGTAATGATTGATGGATAACATCCGCTTGCTGTTCATTCCGGGTATGTTGTTTTGCTTGAAGGTGTGAGCCGGGAACAATCCATTCCGCCATACATTTGAAAAGAAGATTAACATTTATCGGTTTAGTAATGTAATCGTTCATGCCGGATGAATAGGCTTTGTTTATATCTTCTTCCAAGGCGTTGGCGCTCATTCCTATGATGGGTAATTTTTGATATTGATGTTGTTGGCGGATTTGACGGCTGGCTTCATAACCGTCCATGACTGGCATTTGACAGTCCATTAAGATTCCGTCGAAGGCTTCTTTGCTTAACATCTCTAAAGCTGCTCGGCCGTGGCCAGCGACTTGAACAGTAATGCCGTTGGAAATCAACAAGTTCATAGCTAATTCTTTATTGATTTCATTGTCTTCGACCAACAGGATTTTGGCGTTATGGAGATCGGCTATGGCGGAGGCGGTTTCTTCTTGAACGCTGACTGCGCGATGTTTTGCCCAGGCTTTGTGGCCGCTGGCGACTAATATGCTGTCTCTTAACGAGGCCGGGGTTACCGGTTTGGTGAGTAAGCCCGCCAACTCTATTTTATTCTGCGCGACTTGTTGCATTTCAGCCCGTCCAAAAGCAGTCAGCATGATAATGCGGGGCGGATTGAGCAATACTGGGTTATTTTGTATTGCTTGTGCAGTGCTAACGCCATCCATACCGGCCATTTTCCAATCCATTAACAGCAAGTGATAGGGCGCATGCGGGTCATTAAGCTCGATTAGTTGCAGGGCTTTTGGTCCGGAATCGGTTTGATCGACCCTTAAACCCAGAGCAGATATTGCAGTGGTCAGGATTTCACGGGCGCTGGCATTGTCATCCACCACCAGGATTTTAAGATTAGCCAAATCAGCTGCTATATCCGAAGGCGTACTCGGCTGAGCATGCTTTTGGCTCATGACAACGGTAAAATGGAAAATACTGCCTTGTTCCGGTTGGCTGTCTATCCAAATTTTACCCTGCATCATTGAAACCAGTTGTTTGGATATTGACAACCCTAAGCCCGTACCGCCATACCGGCGACTGGTCGATAGATCGGCTTGAGCAAATGCTTGGAATAAGCGTTCTTGCTGTTTAATGGTCATGCCGATACCGTTATCGCGCACTGAAAAATGCAGCTTCACTTGTTCATGATGGCTTTCATCAACTCCGATGCTGATAATGACTTCGCCGCCTTGGTCGGTGAATTTAATGGCGTTATTGGCTAGATTAATCAGTACCTGGCTTAAACGCAGCGGGTCGCCGATAAGCACTCTGGGGACACTAGGATGAATATCAAACATCAATTCCAAACCTTTTTCTTCGGCTTTGAAACCCATTAGATGAGCGATGTTTTCCATCATGTCTTCTAGTTCAAATTCTGTCGTTTCCAGTTCCAGTTTACCGGATTCGATTTTGGATAAATCCAGAATGTCATTGATAATGCCCAATAGCATTTCCGAGGAAAGATGAATTTTTTCCAGATAATTACGCTGCTTATCATCCAGATTAGTTTGCAGCGTCAGGTGCGACATGCCGATAATGGCGTTCATAGGCGTGCGGATTTCATGACTCATATTCGCCAAAAACATGGATTTGCTTCTGTTGGCTTGTTCCGCTTCTTCTTTGGCGATTAATAAGGCTTGTTCCGCTTCTTTGCGCAAGGTTTTTTCCCGCATGATTTCCATCGAACGTTTGGAAATCGTTTCATACATTTTCAGCACGGTTTCCACCAACACTTGCATGGAACCGCTCATATCGCTGTTTGCTTTTATTTTGGCTTGTTCGATGGAGTCGCCTTGCTTGACGGCCATGACGGCGATGGAAAGTCTTTTATCGGAATCCAGTATGTGATAAGCCAGCCATTTGGAGAGGAAAGATACAATGTCTTGCATGACATCGTCCAACGGCTTTTCTTGTTCTTCTTTTTTTAGAGCTTCAATTTGAGCGATAAATGAATTGTGGCTTTTTTCATGTTCTATTAACCAAGGGTCATTCGCTAAATATTGATTCCAAATGGCTTCCTCCGATTTGAAATGGTATTCCGCATAATCACTTAATTGCTCATAGATATTGTTCAGCGTGACCGGGTGGGAGCGGTTAGCCAAATGGGCTGCTAACCGATTGAGTAAATCAACTAAACGCTTATGTTGTTCATCAATGAGTTCTATATGGGTTTCGAAGTTTTTATCCCAAGGAAAGATTTCAAAAAATTCTATGCGATCATTATTCACAATTAAACCTCAGAATGTGATAGATCAAAAAAGCGGTAATTTTAAAAACCATTAAGAGTATTGTGTTTTGGACGGAAGCGTTAAAACAATATAATTATATTAGTGTAACAGAGATGAAATTTTATGCAGAAAAACCATTATTTATTTAGTGTTTTTGTGACTTACCCTGTAGAAAATTTTATTTTGGGATTTAAGACAGTTGGCATTTATAAGCGGCTAAAGCTATAGTTGAGTCATAATGTTTTTTATTTAAGGTATTACCCACGCCGAGATAAGTCAAAGATGAATTGTGAACAAAATTAATTTAGGTCAAAAACGCATTACCAATACCACACTGATTCTGGTCGTTGTCTGGACATTAATCATCAGCGCTTCATTTTTGTGGAACGGTTATTCGGAGCTAGAGCATGCGAAACGTATGGCTTTTGCGCAAGCCCAGGCCTTGGTCGATAAAGATGTCATGTATCGGAAATGGAATTCGGAGTTGGGCGGCGTATGGGCTGACGCCAAGCGGGCGGCGCCGAATCCTTACTTAAAAGGAATGGTTCATAACCGCGATCAAACCACGGTTGAAGGCATTCCTTTGACAATGATCAATCCGGCTTATATGACGCGAATGGTTTTCGATATTCAAAAAGGCCAATTATCGGTCAGCGCTAAAATTACTAGTTTGAATCCCGTTAATCCCAGCAATGAGCCGGATGATTGGGAAAAAAGCGTTCTTAGTTCAATTGAAAAAGGGGATAGCGAGTTTAGTGAAATTGTCGGCAGTGGCGATCAATCGCAAATGCGATATTTAAGAGCGTTATATGTTCAAGAGTCTTGTTTGGGATGTCACAAAACACAGAACTATCGTGTCGGCGATGTACGCGGCGGCATTAGTATTTCGATGCCGATGCAGCCTTTTTATGCTTCCGCTTTGATCAGTATTTGGCCGCAAATTTGGAGTCATTTGAGCATTTGGTTGTTAGGCTTGTTCGGTTTAGCTTTCGGTTATCTCAAAGCGGTACGCTTTGAGAGCGGTCGAATACAGGCTGCGGCGGAACTTAGAGCCAGTAAAGCACATTATCAGGCTGTGGTGAATAACGCTATGGATTGCATTGTCAGTATTGATATGCAGGGCAATATCATTGATTTTAATCCCAGCGCAGAGCTAGTGTTCGGTTATCAACGCAAGGAAGTCATCGGCATGAAAATGTCGGAAGTGATTGTGCCGCCGTCATTACGCGCAAAACATGAAAACGGACTCATGCAGTTTCAGCAGACTCAAGGTGTTAATATTTTGAATAGGCGTATGGAGTTGACGGCTATGCGCAGGGACAATTCCGAGTTTCCGGTAGAACTCAGTATAACGATGGCTCGTGATGTTGATAAGCAGCCTTTTTTTATCGGTTATTTGCGCGATATCAGTGCGCGACAACAGGCTGAGAAAGCGTTATTAAACGCTAAAGATTCGGCTGAATTTGCATGTCGAGCCAAGAGCGAGTTTCTTGCCAATATGTCGCACGAAATAAGAACTCCGATGAACGGTATTATCGGGATGACGGATGTGTTGCTGAACACCGGGTTAACGGAAAAGCAAACGCAAATGGCTAAAATAATTCAAGAGTCGGCAAATACGCAATTGGATATACTCAATGATATCTTGGATTTTTCAAAAATAGAAGCGGGAAAGCTTGAATTATCTGTCGAGCCATTTGATTTATCAGAATTGATCATAAAAACCTGTAATCTGTTGAAAAACTCGGTAGATCAAAATAAGGTGATATTAAGCTATATTATTGATCCGGATTTACCGGAGTTGGTAAGAGGAGATGCTTTGCGAGTGCGTCAGGTGCTGACAAATTTTCTTAGTAATGCCATCAAATTTTCCAGCGAGCGCGAATTTACAGGTGATGTCGAAGTATCGGTAAATTTAATGGGCAAAAAAAATGACCAAGTTGTAGTCGATATTATAGTCCGTGACAACGGTATCGGTATGGATGCTGATACAGTGGCTAATTTGTTCTCGCCTTTTTCCCAGGCCGATAGTTCGACGACGCGTAGGTTTGGCGGCACTGGTTTAGGATTGGCTATTTGCAGACATTTAGCGGAAATTATGGGAGGAGAAATCAAGGTGAATAGCACCCCTAATATTGGCAGCGTATTCACTTTTAGAGCGCATTTCGGCGTGGTTGACTCTAAAAGTCCTATAAAGATTGAAGAAGATATAAAACAAGATGAACTTGTTAATCGAAAATCGAACCCAACTCGGGAGCAGGCCATTGCGGAAGGTCATTTAATATTGGTCGCGGAAGACAATGCAATCAACCAAGAGGTGATTAGTCAACAGTTATCTTTAGTTGGTTATCAATGTGATGTGGTCGGCGATGGAAAAGAAGCGTACGCCAAATGGTTATCAGGTGAATACGGCTTGCTGCTAAGCGACCTACATATGCCTCATGTTGATGGTTACCATTTGGCCGAGATGATTCGCTTGGAAGAAGCTAAATCCCAGTGTAATAGAATTCCTATTATCGCAGTGACGGCGAATGCTTTAAAAGGCGAAAAGCAGCGTTGTATGGCTTCCGGAATGGATGAGTATTTGACTAAGCCCGTGCCTTTACCCAAATTAAAAACGATATTACAGAAGTGGTTAAAAAAAGAGGCTGTTGAGTCGAGCCCTAACGGAGATGGGGTGGAATCAAGCGGGAGTGGATTACCGGTATTTGATCCGAAGATGTTGACTAATATCGTTGGCGATTTCCCGGAGAAGCATCAACGATTTTTGAATATTTATTTAAAAGATGCAAAAAAATTAGCCGAACAATTAATTAAAGCCGGGGAAAGCTTAGATTGCGCAGAAGCAGATCGGCATGCGCATTCCTTAAAGTCAGCATCGCGTACTGTTGGAGCAATGAAGCTAGGGCAGTTATGTCAAGAGATAGAGTTTGCCGGTAAGGAAAATGATCAACCAACGCTGGAGCGATTAATGAATGGATTCCAGGAAATATATGATGAAGCCATTACTCAAATTCAAGCGAAATTACAATAAAGCTCTTTTTACATATTCTTTTTTTGCTTTGAACATTCTTTATCGGCAAGATAAATGAGTTCTTTCAGCTTTTCTGAATCATCAGGAAAAGTCGAGCTGCCAATGCTTGCAGAAATTTCAATATGGATGATTTCATCGCCGGTATCGACAGGAAATTTATCAGCTAATGCATTGTTGATTAAACCTTGATAATCGATACTATCTTCATTATCGAGATTGAAAATGATGACAAACTCATCATCGCCTAAGCGACAAATGACATCGGATGTTCTTAACACTGGTTTGAGTCGGTTGGCGAACCATTGTAATAATTGATCGCCGGTTTCATGGCCGAAACTATCATTGATTTCTTTAAAGTGATTAATATCAACGAATGCGACGGTTGCTTTTTGTTCTAATCGATTTGCTTCTGAAAGGATTAGCTGGCCTTTTTCTTCCAGTAATTTGCGATTTGGCAGATTGGTAATCGGATCATATAAAGCGGTATGTTGAAGCTTTTCTCTTAATTTGACGATTTCGGTAATATCGCGGGCGGCGGCGAAGATGCCTTGAATTTGGCCGATGTTGTTGCGATATAAAGAGGCGTTATAGAGAACCGGGGTTTCATGGCCGTTAACATGTTTCAGGCACAACTCTAAATCTTTAATGAAACCCTCATTCAACACTTTTTGATAACCGGCTCGGGCTTTTTCGGAATCGGTAAAATAATCAGAAAAATCAGTTCCGATTAAAGCTTGTCTATCCACGCCGGTTGCGGAGATTGTCGCGTCGTTGACATCCATGACTTTACCGGAAGGTGAGATGGTTACTAATGGATCAAGACTGGCCTCAATAAGCGAGCGGGTGTAGTTATATTGCTTTTCAGAGCCTCTCTGCCTGCTGTTAGAAGCAAAATAAACCGAAAAAATGGCCGCTATAACAGAAACCAAAGATGCTAAAACCGGAATTAGAGTTTCGGATGCCATAACTTTTTTATTATTAATATATTAAGTAAGTGCTTAATGAGTATTATATGACTTTTTGATCCGGAAAAGTAAACTTCATACCAGGACAAGACAGTAATGGCTCTGCATTCAAATTTGTTAAAACTACAAGCAACTTTTTCTCCCTCTCCTTTAGTTGAAATCAAAGACGCTTTACTGACTGAAAAAAAAGTTCAATTATGGGTCAAACGCGATGATTTACTGCATCCGATTATTGCCGGGAATAAATGGCGGAAACTGAAATATATTCTGGATGATGTTTTAAAGTCTGATTATCGCTCTATTGTCAGCATGGGTGGAGCGTGGTCCAATCATCTTCATGCCTTGGCTTATTGCGGTCACTTGCTGGGTATGCCAACATCGGCTTATGTCCGAGGCGAGAAGCCTAAGCAATTGACCCAAACGCTAATGGATGTGGAACAGTGGGGGATGCGATTACATTTTGTTTCACGTTCTGAATATCGACAGTTGCGTGATGTGAAGTCTGCTTTGCAATTGCCGGAATTTAGCGATCAGGCATATTGGCTGCCGGAAGGGGGGGCGACCGAGTTGGCCTTATTAGGCGTTAAGGAGATTATCGCTGAGCTTGCGCAGGATTTTGATGTGATCTGTACGCCGTGTGGCACTGGGACGACCCTGGCGGGGTTGATTGATGGGGTTGATGAAAAAACGCAAGTTTTAGGTTTTGCCGCTTTGAAAGGCGCTGGTTTTTTGTTTAAAGACGTGGAAGACTTAATTTCCAGTTCAAATCGACATTGGGAGATTATGTTGGATTATCATTTCGGCGGATTTGCCAAAACTAACGCTGCTTTACATACATTTATAAGGGATTTTCAGCAAGTTCATCAAATTTCGCTGGAGCCGGTTTATAGCGGTAAAATGTTTTACGCTGTTTTTGACCTGATTGAAAAGGGTTATTTTCCACCGGGGCAAAATATTATGTTGTTACATACCGGCGGTTTACAAGGGAATAGGGGCTTTTCATCTCTTTAATCACTTGTAATAAAGAGGGGATACAATATACTTTTTATATATCAATGGTTCAAGCGCAGATTGCGCAGACAAATTTAAAATAAGGTAAAAACTCAATGACGAATGGCGAAGTAGTCAATATGGAGAACAACACAGAAATAGATTTAGATAACCCGGATTTTTACATCAATCGTGAATTCAGTTTATTAGAGTTTAATTTTCGGGTGCTTGCGCAGGCGACCAATCCTAAATTACCCTTATTGGAACGACTTAATTATATGTGTATTTCCTGTTCCAATTTGGATGAATTCTATGAGGTGCGGGTCGCCAGCGTGATCCAAATGGCCGAAATGGAGCCGGGCGTGGTGGAGCAGGATGGATTAACGCCGGCGGAACAATTGGATATGATTGCCCAGAAAGCCCATCGATTAGTGGCGAAGCAATACTCGGTGTTGAATGATAGTTTGATTCCGGAAATGCAAAAGGAGCAAATTTGTTTCATTCGCCGGGATGAATGGACGGATGAACAAAAAGCTTGGTTGGAAGGTTATTTTGAAACAGAACTGCTGCCGATTCTAACGCCGGTGGGTTTGGATTCGGCACACCCCTTTCCTCGCATATTAAATAAAAGTTTGAATTTTATTGTTTCCCTGACCGGTAAGGACGCATTCGGGCGTAACAGCGGACGGGCGATTATTCAAGCGCCCCGGGCATTGCCGCGCATTGTGCAGTTGCCTACGGAAGAAACCGGCGGCGGGCCATATGATTTCGTGTTTTTATCGTCGATCATCCATGCTTTCGTTGAGCAATTGTTCAACGGTATGACGGTTAAAGGCTGTTATCAATTCAGGGTCACCCGCAACAGCGACCTATTTGTGGATGATGATGCGATCGATGATTTAATGCATGCTGTGGAAGGCGAGTTGGCGATGCGAAATTACGGCGATGAAGTCAGGTTGGAAATCGACGCCAATTGTCCGGAAGAAACTATCCATTTTCTCGCCCGCCGTTTCGAGCTATTGGATAATCAAATTTTTCGGGTAAACGGACCGGTTAACCTCAGCCGCATGCAGGCTATTAGCGGAATGGTGGAAAGGGCGGATTTGAAATTTCCGCCTTTTAAACCGTATACGCCTAAACAATTAGGCCGCAAGCAAAAAATCTTCGATGCCATTAAAAAACAGGATTTTTTATTACACCATCCTTATGAATCGTTCATCCCGGTGATTGATTTTATCCGCCAGGCTGCTGTCGATCCGTATGTTATCGCCATTAAACAAACCCTTTATCGCACCGGCGTCGATTCGCCGATTGTCGCCGCTTTGATTAAAGCAGCTCAAGCGGGTAAGGAGGTGACTGTTGTGATCGAGTTACGCGCTCGTTTTGATGAAAAAGAAAATATCGGGTTGGCGGCGAAGTTGCAGGAAGCTGCGGTGCATGTGGTATATGGCGTTGTCGGCTATAAGACGCATGCCAAAATGTGTATGGTTTTGCGTAAGGAAGAAAAAGGGCTACAGCATTATGTGCATTTAGGCACCGGCAATTATCATCCTAAAACTGCGCGGCTTTACACGGATTACGGTTTATTGTCTGCCAATAAAGCTTTAGGCGAGGATGTCAGACGGATTTTCGCTCAATTAACCAGTCTGGGGAAAGTGACTAAACTACATAAATTGTTGCAGTCGCCTTTTACCTTACATACCGGCTTGTTGAAAATGATTGAACGGGAAATCAATAATAAGAAAAAAGGCAAACCGGCGGAAATTATTATTAAAGTCAATGCTGTGGTTGAGGAACAGTCCATTAAAGCTTTATATCGCGCTTCACAAGCCGGCGTAAAAATTCGCTTGATTGTGCGGGGTATTTGTTGTTTAAGACCAGGTATTCCGGGCGTTTCGGAAAATATTGAAATTCGTTCAATTATCGGCCGTTTTTTGGAACACACTCGGGTCTATGCCTTTTCCAACGGCGGAGATTGGGAGGTGTATGCATCCAGCGCCGATTTAATGAATAGAAATATGTTTAGACGGGTGGAAACCTGTTTTCCGATCGAAAGCAAGAAGCTTCATGAGCGCATTATGAATGATTTAAATGCTTGTTTGAAAGATAATTCACAAGCGTGGGTTTTACAGAATGATGGAAAATATCAACAATTAACGCCTCAGGAGGGTGAGGAGGAATATCAGGTACAGATGGAGTTGCTTAATGCATTTACCTAATAGTTTGTTATTTGAACAGTGTATAAATTGGGAATATACAGATGGATGTTAGCATTATTAATCCGGTGATTACTTCAATATTAAGCGTTTTATCCACCATGGCCAATATAGAGCCGGTCGCCGGAAAGCCGAAACTAAAAAATAAATCCGATTTGGTTTACGGCAAGCATATTACCGGGTTGATCAGTATGACCGGTCCGCAAGCCAGAGCCTCTGTGGCCTTGACCTTTCCGGAAAACGCCATACTCTATATCGCCAACAATATGCTACCGAACGAAGCGAGCCAGATTGACGGGGTGGTGATCGATTTGGCTGGAGAATTGGCTAATATGGTGTTGGGCGGAACTAAAGGCATCATGGAGGAGAAAGGAATGATGTTTGATTTATCATTGCCCACGATTATTGTCGGCAATGAATATATGATTGCCCATGTCACTAATTCGCCAATTATTGTATTGCCTTTTAAGATGCCGCAGGGCGATTTTTTTGTAGAAGCGGGGTTTGAGACTTTTGGATAAACCGGATGGTGTTGATTGGTGAATTTATGTTAAGGATAGGTTTGTCATTGCTTTTATCTTGTTATGGTCTTAGCGCGGTTTTTGCCGTCGATGGAATGATGTCGGAGCCTATTTCGCCAATTCCTCTCACCATAACTGTAGATGCGGAAAAAATCGCATTAGGTAAAAAGCTGTTTGAAGATCCTATTTTTTCCAAAGATAATAAATTAGCTTGTTCGGATTGTCATAATTTAGAGAAAGGCGGCGCTGATAATCGTTTCCGCTCGCTTACCAATTCAGGTGATTTAGATATTATTAATACGCCGACGATATACAATGTTGCTTTTAATATTCGCTTTGGCTGGGCCGGTCAATTCAAAACATTGGCAGAACAGTTAAATTCTTCTTTGCATAACCCCCGTCATGGCAATTCCAATTGGGAAGCGCTATTGGCAAAATTACAAGACAGCGCGGATTATGCCGATGCCTTTCAAAAAATCTATGGTCGGCAAAAAATTCAGCGCCTTTGGGTGGAAGAAGTGATGATAGAGTATCAAAAATCAATGACTACGCCGAATGCGTCGTTTGACCGCTATTTAAGAGGCGATAGTCAGGCCGTTTCAGAAACGGCGAAACGAGGCTACCGTCTATTCAAAAAGTATGGCTGTATCGCCTGTCACCAGGGAATAAATGTAGGCGGCAATATGTTCCAAAAAATAGGCATCTTCGGAAACTATTTTAAAAATAGGGATGAAATCAACCCTACGGATTATGGACGCTTTAATGTAAGCGGGTTGGAGGAAGACAAATTTGTTTTTCGAGTTCCCGGCTTACGCAATGTCGAATTAACCGCCCCTTATTTTCATGATGGGCATACGCGGACATTGGAAGAGGCGGTTGAATTAATGGCCAGACATCAATTAGGTCGGGAAATTAATGAGCAAGATAGGGATGCTATTATTGCATTTCTAAAAACCTTAACCGGCGAAATCCCTGTTAAAGCCTTTTACGTTTGGAGACCTTGATGACGGGCGCCAAGGTGAAGCTGGTTTTATTGGTTTTACTGACGATAATTTTAGGGATTGCCATATTTCAGCAAAGAAGTTATAGCAATCATGAACGACATTTCAAAATT
>SPJM01000308.1 GCA_006844585.1 Methylococcaceae bacterium
GCTAGCAAGCTAGCCTGTTACCGTTCGACTTGCATGTGTTAAGCATGCCGCCAGCGTTCAATCTGAGCCATGATCAAACTCTTCAGTTTAATATGCTTTGATACTCAGTAAGATGAGTATCCAATCTTGGCTCGACTACTTCAATTGACGTAAATTCATAAGAATGTATTGACGCGAATATCTGTGTCGAATATCTTAGTACAGTCTAAAATATCCACCACAAGTACCCACACAAATTATTTCGATTTCTTTGTTAAAGAGCTTGATCCGAAGATCAGGACCGAACCAGTCAGTCCGAAAGAGCAGGCCATTATAAACCACCCTCTTTTTTTGTCAACATTATTTTATAAAAAGTTTTGATGGAAAACCAAAACCCGGAAAACCGATCCAAAAAACAACCGTCCTTCTCATTAAAAAACAACCTTAACCCCTTCCGAACCAGCACCGCTGCCCCGAAAGAAGGGCGTATTATACAGACACAATCCTGACCGTCAAGGGTTTTTGAAAAATAATTATTTTTTTTATTTTTTTCTGTCAGTTTTTAGATATGATTAGAACATATGCTTCGCTCCCGTAACCGCGCGAAGTATATTCTCTCAACTACTTAGTGAGGCGGGACAATGACTACAATCACTGATCCAGTTATCGGCCGTTGGTATAAAGATGTTGAAAATAACTTAATCTTCAAAGTTGTCGCCATTGAAGATCGTGACGACTCTATCAGCGTCCAATATATGAACGGCGATATAGACGAGTTTGATAATGACTCATGGTACAATTCAACCTTCGACTATGTTGAACCTCCCGAGGATTGGAGCGCCCCATTCGGCGATATGGAAACTGATGATTTAGGCTATACGGATAATGATAGACACATTAATCCGGATTCTGATGATATCGATTTCCCTGACTTTAATGATTACTGACAATACAAGAGGCATCCATTTAACTTATGAAAATGAGTTCTCAGCAGTTTTTGAATTGGAATTCAAAAAGCATCACCTTGTTGGGCATGTCCGGCGCTGGAAAAACCACGCTGACAAATAAACTCCCAAAGGACAAATGGTTTCATTATTCAGGCGACTATCGAATCGGCACAAAATATCTTGAAGAACCTATCTTAGATGAAATCAAGCGCCAGGCCATGGAAACGCCTTTTTTAAAAAAATTATTGCTTTCCGACTCAATCTATATCAATAGCAACATAACTGTTAACAATCTTTCGCCTATTTCATGTTTTTTAGGCAAATTAGGCGCAGAAAAAGAAGGCGGTCTTTCTTTAGCAGAATTCAAACGCCGCCAAGAACTCCATCGTTTAGCCGAAATCGAAGCGATGAACGATGTTCCGGAATTCATTCATAAAGCGGAAGACATCTATGGCTACAAACACTTTATCAACGATGCGGGCGGAAGCGTTTGCGAACTGAATCGCCCGGAAGTCTTTGAGCTTCTTGCTCAACATTCTTTAATTCTTTATATAGAAATCCCCCCTTCGTTGGAAGAAACGATTTATCAAAGAGCGCAAACCCACCCGAAACCACTTTATTATCGCGAGAGTTTTTTAGACGAACATCTCACTGATTATCTACAAACTCAAGGCCTAAATTCCAGTGATGAAATTTCACCGGATCAGTTTACCCGCTGGATATTCCCCAAACTGTTTAAATCACGCGTACCTCGCTATCAAGCGATAGCAGAACAATATGGCTATACCGTTTCCGCAAACGATATCGCCGAAATTGAAACTGAAAACGATTTCATACAACTAATAGCCGATACTATCGACAAACATCCACAACAATAAATAATATGCCATTAGTTGCCCATACAAACTTACCCACTTTTCACCGGCTACAAACTGAAGGCGAAGACATTTTGTCCGCCAACCGCGCCAATCATCAAGATATCAGAGAATTACATATCGGTTTATTGAATATCATGCCGGATGCAGCTCTAGAAGCGACAGAACGCCAATTTTTCCGCTTAGTCGGCGCATGCAATCAAATTGCTCAATTTCATGTCCATCCCTTTACTATAAGCGGGTTAGAAAGAAGCACACAGGCTCAGCAACATATTAACACTTATTACGACACCTTCGAGCAAATCCAGGAAGAAGGTTTGGATGCATTGATTATTAGCGGCGCTAATGTAACTCACAATCATTTGCAAGATGAAGATTTCTGGACCCCATTAACGGAAGTTTTTTCATGGGCGAAAAAAAATGTGACCTCAATACTTTGCTCCTGCCTGGCAACGCACGCACTTATTCAATATTGCTACAATATTGAACGCACCCGCTTACCTCACAAACGCTGGGGCGTTTTTTCGCATAAAGTCATCGATAAATTTCACCCTTTAACGGCTGAAATTAATACTCGTTTTGATGTTCCACATTCGCGTTTTAATGAAATTTTTCAAGATGATATCGAGGAAAAAGGTTTAAAAGTACTGGTATCCAGCCAGCAAGCCGGCGTACATTTAGCCGTTAGTAAGGATGGCTTTAGAATCGTGTTTTTCCAAGGCCATCCGGAATATGACGACATTAGCTTGTTAAAAGAATATAAACGTGAAGTATTTCGGTATTTTAACGGAGAACGAGATGATTACCCGCCTTATCCTGAAAGCTATTTCAATACCGAAGCATGCGTAATACTTGATGACTACCAGGCGCTGGTCGAAGAAGCCAAGCTAAATCATGAAGACTTTCCCAACTTTCCTGAGCACCAAATCATACCTGATATAGACAACACTTGGCGAGACTCCGCCAAAGCAGTATTTAATAATTGGTTGGGCAAAGTATACCAAATCACTAATCAGGATCGTAAAATTCCATTTATGGACGGCATAGACCCAAACAATCCCTTAAATTTATAGCTTAACGACAATGTCCGACAATGAATTACACCGGCAATTCATCGAGAAAGCTATTATGCTTGCTTGTGAAAATGTGGATAACAATAAAGGCGGTCCTTACGGCGCTGTAGTCGTACGCAATAGCGCAATCATTAGCAGCGCCAGCAACCAGGTTACTTGTAACCTAGACCCTACCGCTCATGCGGAAATACAAGCCATTCGCGATGCTTGCGCCAAGCTAAAAACTTTTCAACTGACTGACTGTATCTTATACAGCAGCTGTGAACCCTGCCCCATGTGTTTAGGCGCTATTTATTGGGCTCGCGTTGAAAAAGTTTATTACGCCTGCAACCGACAAGACGCAGCGCGAGCAGGTTTTGACGATGAGTTTATATACCAAGAAATCAATAAACCGCCCATGCAGAGAAATATTAACATGCAGCAATTCAATACCTCTTCTGCGCTCAAGCCTTTTGAATTATGGTCGTTAAACGATAAAAAGATTTTGTATTAAAACAGAAAATTCAATCTGTTTTAATACAATTCTTGGACATTCAAAAGATAAAAAATCAATCGCCGTTATTCAGCATCGCCCTCAAGCGTTTCCCCAGTTTCATCAACAACTTCCGGCTCGACCACAGGCGCAGCTTCTTTAATTTTTAGCAACCAACCATCTTTAGCTCGGCATATTCCTTCCTTGGCCTTTACATAAAGATGTAAGCGCGCAAATTGCCCCGCCAGCGAAGGAGGTAATTTTGCCCTGGCAATATAAAAAGTCATTCTATCTTCTACCGTATATTCCATGGGTATTTTTTTAGTGGAGATTTTAAGGGTATCGGGATCAGCCCAACTGGAAAAGTGAAAAGACACTTCAGAACCCGGCTCTACTTCAGATAAATGTCCCGGCTCAAAATCTCTAAACCTTGGGTTTTTACACGCCCTAGAACGATCATCTTCCGAGTAAGCGTATGCGCTTCCAGCCAAACCACACAACATTCCAGCAACAACACTCAATTGAAAGCTTTTTTTAATTTTCATTGTCAGCCTCATTGTTAATTTATATCAAACCGATTATTACATAAACCCCAACATTTCAAAACCATCATTTTTATCGGTGAAATGCGCTATGAACTTATTGAGGGTAGTAAGAACTAATCGCTCAAGCGCCATTAAAACTCCAACCATTCTTGAGACAGGATATCGATATTTCGTCAAATTATCTAAGGACACAACAATGCTCATAAAAAATAAAACGCCGATTAGCAGCAATGAAGTAACGGATCTCCAGGTTTTCAACAATCGCCGCAAAATTATCAAAGCCGCAGGCTCATTACCATTGCTTGCTTTATACCCATATAACTCAATTTTAGCGGACAGCAACAAATACCAAAATATCCCGACCGGGCCTTATAGTCAAAATTTGGCGACAACGCCCGCTGAAGCTGTTAAAAATTACACCAATTATTATGAATTCACCACCAACAAAACCGATTCCACGAAATTAGCTCAAGCGCTGAAAACCTCTCCTTGGCAAGTAAAAATTGAAGGCGAAGCTGAAAAGACCGGGCTTTATAATTTGGAAGACATTTTACAAGCCAACCCTTTAGAAGAAAGAATTTACCGATTTAGGTGCGTTGAAGCCTGGTCTATGGTTGTACCCTGGATTGGTTTTCCATTACAAAAAATGTTGTCTAAATTCAAACCCAATTCCCGCGCCAAATATGTCGAATTTACCACCCTGTACCAACCGGAAACCATGATCGGTCAACGCTCCTCGGTATTGCAATGGCCTTATGTGGAAGGCTTACGAATTGATGAAGCTATGCATCCACTCGCATTTATGGCGACAGGCATGTATGGAGAAGAAATGCCTAAACAAAACGGCGCTCCTTTAAGATTGGTCATCCCCTGGAAATATGGCTTCAAAAGCATAAAAGCCATCGTCAAAATTCGTTTTTCTGAAACCATGCCACAAACCTCATGGAACATTTCGGCGCCCAACGAATACGGCTTTTACGCCAATGTAAACCCGAACGTTTCGCATCCCCGCTGGAGCCAATCAAGAGAACGTGTTTTAGGCGGCGGAATTTTCACGCCTAAACGCAAAACAGAAATTTTTAATGGTTATGGCGAACATGTCGCTCACTTATATAATAATATGAATCTTAAAAGATACTTCTAATGCTAAAAGCAAAGTTTTATCAAAGTTTGACAAGGTATTGCGCCCATCTCATTTGTCTACTGCCTTTCGTTTTCCTTTGCGCCGCCGCCTGGAACAATCAACTTGGCGCGAATCCGGTCGAAATGCTGCACACCACCTTAGGGGAGTGGGCTTTACGCTTTCTCTGCTTAACCTTAACCATTACCCCCCTCAGAAAATTTCTTAAAATTAACGGTATTCATAGTTACCGGCGCATGCTGGGACTTTACGCTTTTTTTTACGCCAGTATGCATTTATTAGTTTTTATCGCATTGGATGTAAACTTTAGTTGGACTTTCTTTCTGGAAGAATTCAAAGAAGGCCCCTTTATTATTTTCGGCATAGTGACTTATTTAATTTTACTGCCGTTAACCGCGACATCAACGCTCAGTATGCAACGAAAAATGGGCAGAAGATGGAAGGCTTTACATAAGCTTATCTACCTCGCAGCAATCACCGCAATCCTACATTACTTTTTATTAGTTAAGTCCGATTTATTAAAACCGGTAATCTACGCCGCCTATATAATCTTGCTATTTTCATTTCGATTACAAATGCGTATCATAAAAAACAGACAACCTGTATAAACGAGACGGTCTTAACAATGCTTTCCCAACTACTGCCTAAATCCGACATTTCTATTCGTGACAACTTAAAATGGCTGTTTATTTTAAGAAACCTACTTATTCTTGCGGAAGCTTTTTTAGTCTCTATCACTACCTTTGGCTTTGGTTTAAAACTTCCTTTTGAACAACTTTGGCTGGTTATCCTATCTGTTTGTGCGGTTAATTTATATACCTGGATGAGATTGCAAACAGATGAAATGGTCACTGAGTTGGAAATTTTTTCTCAAATTTGCATTGATGTTTTCGCGATGGCTTCGCTATTGTATTTAACCGGCGGCGCATCTAATCCGATCATTTGGATCTTTTTATTACCCTTAATCGTCACCGCCATTATGCTGCCCCAGTCATATGTCTGGAACATGGTGATATTGACCTCATCCGTTTATACAGTTTTGATCGGCTTCAACATACCCTTACCAGCCATTGAGCCTCATGTGCCTAATCCCGAATATCTTACCCCTGAAATGAAACATCAACTGCACATGGTTGCCGACAAGCATTATTTCAATCTCCATATTTTCGGCATGTGGTTCGGGTTTGTATTCAGCGCCGGCCTGGTCGCCTTCTTCGTTGTGGAACTTTCCAACACCTTGAAAGAGCGCGAACGCAACTTGGCGGAAGCCAGAGAAAATGCCTTACGGGATGAAAAACTGGTATCCCTAGGCACCCTTGCCGCCAGTGCCGCGCATGATATGGGAACGCCACTCGGCACCATCGCTATTCTGACTCACGAAATGCTACAGGAATTTCCGGAAGAAAATCATCCGGTTATGCAAAAAAAATTAAAAATCATGGAACAACAAATTAATCGTTGTAAAGATGCATTATCGGTAATGTCCGCATCGGCCGGCCAGATGCGCGCTGAATCCGGTCAGGTAATGCGCTTAACAGAGTACTTAGATGAAGTCATTAATCAATGGCGAGCCCATAAATCAACCACTAAATTATCTTTGTTCATTTCGCCTGACAACCATCAAAAAGCAAAAATCATTGCTGAACGCACACTCACCCACTCTATCATTAACATCTTAAATAATGCCGCCCAAGTCACTTCACTCAATAAAGGCATAGAATTACACGCAACCTGGACGCTAAGCGAATTAGAGTTACAAATTCGTGATTACGGCCCGGGCTTCCCTAAAGAATACCTGGACTTTTTAGGCGAACAACCCGTCGCCAGTAAAAAACAAGGCCTTGGCGTTGGCGTGTTTTTAACCTATTCCACAATCAAACGTTTAGGCGGTACAATAGAGTTTTCCAATAAAGAAGATGGCGGCGCCTGCGTCATCATTAATTTGCCACTATTAACAGCGGAGGAAAGTTATGACGAACCAGGAAATAGAGAAACCTCAATTATTACTGGTTGATGATGATGAAACCTTTTGCTCAGTATTGCAACCGGCTTTGGAAAAGCGAAATTTTCAGGTTAGCACCGCGCATGACATCAAAACAGGCATTGAGCTGGCTGAACAAACCGAACCGGAATATGCGGTTATCGACTTGCGCATAGGTCACGATTCCGGTCTGGAAATGGTAAAAAAATTAATTTCTTTAGACAGCAACACGCAAATCGTTATTTTGACCGGCTTCGCCAGCATTGCAACGGCAGTTGAAGCGATTAAACTAGGCGCTATCCATTATTTAACCAAACCGGCTCATGCCGATGAAATTGTCAATGCCTTATATAAAAATGAAGGCGACTCTTCCGTTTCAATCAGCGAAAATCCGCTTTCCGTCAAACGGCTGGAATGGGAACATCTACAAAAAGTACTGATGCAGCATAACGGCAACATTTCCGCTGCAGCCAGAGCGCTGAACATGCACCGGAGAACTTTGCAACGCAAGCTGGATAAACGCCCGGTAAAAGAATAAGTTCTAAAAAGGTAAATTTATATCAGATTTTGCCGCCAAAATGACCTGTTTAAACTGTGCCTGCACTTTCTCCATTGCTTGATTATCATCGCCTTCAAAGCGAACAACTAATGAAGGCGTAGTGTTGGAAGCGCGAACCAACCCCCACCCATCTTCAAAATCGGCGCGTAAACCATCAATATCAGTAATCTCGGCATCCGGAAAATTAGCGTTCCTCATAATGCTCCGGATTATTTCGCTTGCTTCACCTTCATTCACGGGAACATTTATTTCAGGCGTACTCACTTTTTCAGGAAAGTCATTAAAAACGTCGTGACTATCGCGCGAATCTTGAGATAAAATTTCTATCAATCGAGCCGCCGCGTAAACAGCATCATCAAAACCGAACCAACGGTCTTTAAAACAAATATGGCCGCTCATCTCCCCCGCCAACGTGGCGCCGGTTTCCGCCATCTTAGCTTTGATCAATGAATGCCCGCTTTTCCACATTAACGGTTGACCACCTAGCTTAGCGATATAACTCGCCAAGTCACTGCTGCATTTCACGTCAAAAATAATTTGCGCAGCCGCCTTTTCAGCCAAAATGTTTTTCGCAAATAACATCATTTGTCTATCCGGCCAAATGATTTTCCCTTTGGCATCGACAACGCCAATTCTATCCCCGTCTCCGTCCAAAGCGATTCCGACTTCCGCCTGATAATGTTTTACCGCCGCAATTAAATCCATTAGATTTTCCGGTTGGCTAGGATCCGGGTGATGATTGGGAAATGCGCCGTCCACATCGCAATTCATTTCAATCACGTCACAGCCTATCGTTTTTAATACCAGGCTGGCGACTTCACCCGCTGAACCGTTCCCACAATCCAAGACCACTTTCATCGGACGCATAATATGGATATCTTCGGAAATGGTGCCGATGTATTCATTGACGAACATTGAGTTTTCACTGATTTTACCCAAAGCGCCGCTGGTAAAATCTTCATTATCTACGCGACGCTTCAATGCCTGTATGGCTTCTCCCGCCAAAGCCAGATCTTCCAACACAACTTTTAGACCATTGTAATTCGGCGGATTATGACTCCCGGTCACCATCACTCCTGACTGACCTTCAGTATAATGAGCAACAAAATACAATAACGGCGTAGGCGCTAAGCCAATATCCAGAACATCACAACCCGTAGTTATAATGCCTTGAGCAAGCGCCTCAGAAAAACTCTCACTGGATAAACGCCCGTCGCGCGCAATAACAATTGTTTTAATTTCCCGCACTAATGCTTCGCTGCCTATTGCCTGACCAATCTTTTTCACTAATTCCTGAGTCAATGACTGATCAACTATCCCACGAATATCATAGGTTTTGAAGATACTGCTTTCGACCCTATCAGGAACATTCTCAACAGGTAAATCAACATCATCAATATCTGTGAATTTTGCAACATTCCCAGGCGACTGTTCTACGCTTTGAAGCTTATTAAAATCAATAGGAACGCCTTGTTCAGGCTTTTCACTTGGCGCCGTCGGCTCGTCAAAATTCGTTAGAAACCCAGTATCCAAGCCCTGCTCTAAAAAATCATCCTCAAATTCAGAAATTTCAAAATCACTGTCATCAGGATTGTCGATGACTCTTTTATATTGAACCAAGGTTGAAACCACTGGTTTCATTTCCGCCAACAACAAGGGATAGCTTCCCAATGAACTGTTATTAATCAGATCCTTGGAAACTTTAATAATACTGGCATGATCCTGTCTTAAGGCTTTAGTTAGCTGCCGATACCCGACAAAAAAAGCCAAGAAAATAAATCCGGAGGATATGCCGATCAGCGAAAAAACCAGATTGCTACCGGCTAATCTATCTTCATCCGTTGTCCGGGCTTCAATCTTCCAACGGGAATTAGGTATTCTGAGCTGATCCGAAAATAAATTTTCTGTTTCTTCTGTTTCTCCAGCCGCGCCCGCCGTAGCCAACACCACATTTTCCTGCTTTATCTGCAAGGCGGTAACGTTCTGACCGGCTTGCTTCACTGATTGATGGATAAAATTAAAATCCAAACTAGCCAATAACACCCCTAAAGATACGCCTTGACTATTCTTAATCAAACTGGTTATCGCCAAATGCCGATTCTTCTTTTGGCCTTGAATAAAGGGTTTTTGTGGCGAATTTAAAGTCGCCTGAACCATTTCTAAATCCGCATAGCCCATATGCGGTTCTACGGATTGATCAATCTCGTTGACCGTCGGCAATAATAAACGGGCTTTTTTAATATGCGGAATTAAATTATCAATCATGCCCTCCGCCGCATGAATCGTTTTCGCGTCGCCACTCTCCATCGCCGCCACCACGCTTTCCATACCCGCAACATTATCGACAGTCGCCTGCAAAATCTCTAATTTATTGGCAATCGACATGGAAACGCCTTGCGCCACCACTTTAGCGCTACTTTGCTTGGCTTGATTAACATCCATCAAAGAAAACCAATAAGCGCTGCCGCCGGCGATCAAGGCCATCAAAAAAGCAAATATAGCCAAAATAGCGAAATAACGAACCATAACTTATCTCTCCCTAATTCTAATGTCGCCCGGTATGGCCAAAACCGCCTCCGCCACGCTGACTATCTGTAAATTCACTCACAATATCAAATTCGGCTTGCACAACCGGCACAAAAACCATCTGCGCAATCCGCTCGCCGACCGCAATGGAAAAATTTTCCCGCCCTCGATTCCAGCAAGAAACAAACACCTGTCCTTGGTAATCGGAATCAATCAATCCGACTAAATTACCCAACACTATCCCGTGCTTGTGGCCTAATCCGGAGCGCGGCAATAACACCGCCGCAAGATTCTCATCTTCAATATGAATAGCCAAACCGGTAGGAATCAACAGGGTCTCACCTGGATTCAAGATAACCGGCCCATCAAGGCAGGCGCGTAAATCCAACCCCGCCGAACCTGAAGTTGCATATTCCGGTAAAGGAATTTCATTTCCTAAACGACTATCGAGTTTTTTAAGCTGTATTTTTTTCATGCATTCTTTTTGCAATTAATTCCAATAAACGTTCGGCCAATAATGGTTTATCCATCATAGCCAAGGTTTCATCGCCGCCTTGCCAAAACACTTTTAAAGCATTGACATCGCTATCAAAACCGCCCTGTTCGCGTCCCACCCAATTTGCCGCAATCATATCCAATTTTTTATTGCGCATTTTATGACGCGCATATTGCTCCAAATCATCCGTTTCTGCCGCGAATCCTACTACAAAAGGCCTATTCGGTAATTCCGCCACCGCCGCAATAATATCTTTATTTTGGGTCAACGGAATATTGGATTGCATTAATTGTTTTTTTATTTTTTGCTGAACAACTTCAGCCGGACGATAATCGGCAACCGCCGCAGCGCCGATATAAATATCATATTCATGAGCATTAGGGGCTATTGCATTATACATTTGTTCAGCGCTTTCAACGTTCACTAAACCCACTCCAGTCAGCGGCATCAAATTAACCGGCCCACTCACCAATGTAACCGTAGCGCCCAACTTAACAGCCGCTTCTGCTAAAGCATAGCCCATTTTGCCGGAACTGCGATTACTGATAAAGCGAACAGGATCAATCGCCTCCCGAGTCGGTCCGGCGCTAATCAATATTCGCTTACCTTTTAAAGCGGCATTTTCTGATGAACTCAAAATATTACAAATCTTTTCAGGCTCCAACATCCTGCCCATGCCGGACTCGCCGCAAGCTTGATCTCCGGCTTCCGGCCCTAAAATTTGAACGCCGCATTCCATTAAACTGCGAATATTTTGTTGAGTAACCGATTTCCCCCACATCGCCTGATTCATAGCTGGGGCAATACTCACCGGACATTCCGCCGCCAAATATAAAGTCGTTAACAAATCATCCGCCAGGCCGTGACTCATTTTTGCAATAATATTAGCAGTCGCCGGCGCAATTAATAAATGTTCCGCCCATCGCGCCAAATTAATATGTCCCATGGCGTTTTCTTCATCAACATCCAATAGTTGGTGGTGAACAGGATGGCCGGTCAAGGCTTGAAACGTCAATGGAGTCACAAAACGGGTTGCCGATTCGGTCATCACAACCCGCACCGCATAGCCCTGTTTCTTCAATAGACGCGTTAATTCCGCCGCTTTATAAGCAGCAATACCGCCGCTAACGGCCAGCAATATATTCTTTTTCTGCAACCTTCTATCCTATAATAGGCAATTAAACATTAGCTTAATATTAGCTAAATTCATATTTTATCATCAACTGATAATCAGAAAACTCCCTTCCTTTGTTATACTGCAGCTTTCGAATCGATACTGAAAAATCATTTTCCTTACCTTCATATGGCGATTAAAGACTGGCCTGCAGATGAGCGCCCCAGAGAAAAACTACTGGCAAAAGGCGCGGATTCTCTGACCGATGCGGAATTACTGGCAATTTTTTTAAGAACCGGGGTCACGGGCAAATCTGCAATAGACCTGGCGCGTGAATTATTGAATGATTTTGGTTCTTTAAAGAGTTTATTAGCAGCTGAACATGACCGTTTTTGCCAAGCGCATGGATTGGGGAGCGCAAAATACGCGCAACTACAAGCCGTTTTACAGATGGCGAAACGCTATTATGAAGAAATTTTAATCTATGAAAGCGACCCGTTAAGTAATCCTGATATTACCCGAGCCTATCTAAATTCACAACTGAGAGGTTACCAATATGAAGTCTTCGCCTGTTTATTTTTAGATAACCAACATCGGGTTTTATCATTTGAGGAATTATTTCGCGGCACCATAGACGGGGCCAGCGTATACCCGCGCGAAGTCGCCAAAAAAGCCCTGAGCCATAATGCCGCAGCGGTGATTTTTGCTCACAACCACCCTTCCGGCAACAATGAGCCCAGCCAGGCGGACCGATTGATCACTGAAAAGTTAACCCATGCATTAACGCTGTTTGATATTCGCGTATTGGATCATTTTATTATCGGCGACGGCGCTCCCTTTTCATTTGCCGAACATGGGTATATATGAAGAAACTTCCATGTTTTAAGCAATCTAGCCGTAGAAAATCAAACAACTACTTTTTCAGGAAATTCGGGAACCCGTTCAGAATTTTTAAAAGCCTTACCAAATCAACATTCCCGTCAAATCCATGTCTCCACAATCAGGTTCTGAACAACTTTGCCTCTGTGAAAGCTCTTTAGCGGTCTCGTTTTTCAGCATTTGAGAGTCTATCAATTTCAATACAACAGATTTCTTTTCACCAGAGTAGGTTTTCTTTTCATTCAAACTCATAACGCCACCTCAATAAATAATGTATGGCTTATTTACTCATGAAATTTGATAACTAACTATGAAATACATCACAGTTAATAAGCCAAATGGATCATAGAAATTAAGATAATGCTTTAACGGCCAAACCTCTATTCAAATTTATCCAGCCAAAAACAATTCTGTGAACCGTCCAGATAAGCGCGCCTAATATCACCATGTACCCAACTAACATCCACATGGTAAAGGTGCCGACAAGAATTAAACACAGGGCTACCCAGAAGGTATCAAGTTGCCACTGATAATGAGATTCCAGCCATGTGCCTTTCACATGATGCTGATTGAGAACGGCCAAGACTGCGGCAATAATAAAAGTAACGCCGCCCAGAAAAAAACCTAATGCCTGTAATAAGTACATCAGCTTGGCCAACTTTTTATAATCAGAACGATGATCTTGATGATGTCTTGTGGTAAGCGTGTTCATGGCAATCTCCTTCATACTATACAAAAGGTAAGACAAGATGATTGACTGAATAGTTGCATTAACATGAAAAATACGCCGCTTACAAATGCGCGGAAGTGCAGTAAACGGTAGTAAGGTGCGGCGTGCAGCGCACCTTACAATGGATTTTACTCATCGTTGAGTTTTATCGCCTCCGAGCAAACCTAAGCCGTTCTACATTCTTAGTGGATGGTAATTTTTCCTTTTAAATCAGGGCTGTTCTTCTGCAAACAATAGAATGCGCCTGCTTCAAAACGAATTTGTAATGAACGGGTATGATTATCCTCTTTCAAATACTCATCCGCTTCTTGATCGGTCAAATGATCATCCATGTAATGAGCGATACACTCACAATTTTTTTCAATTTTAGCGCGATCAACTTTACCTTCCGCATTTTGAAGCTCTCTACCCACACAGTCGGCCGTGAATTCTTTCCTGAACTTGCCTTTTTCAGTCCAATTCGCTTTGTCAATCGGCGTGTCCATATCCCGATAGTGCTGTCTTTCCTGTTTGCTCATCGCTTTTTGAACGGGAGCCTGCTTAATCGGCGACTCCGCTTTTGCAACAGGAACTCTGCTGCTATTGTCGGCAGTGGCGGTGCGATTGTTGCTGTCATCTGAACACGCCGTCAAAAAAAGCGCGGCAAGGAATGATAAGACCAGTGTATAACGATTGGAATATTGTGTGTTGTTCCCCATGTGCAATACCTTAAATTATTATAATAATCGAAAAAAATCATTATTGCATAAACTACAAAAAAATTGTGATCTTCTATTTTTCGATCACAATCGCTTGCTTTGTTTTTTGCTGAAACAAAGCATTTTCAACCCTTTTCCTTCTACGTCTACAAATGCTTTCGGCGCAGTCAAAACAGTTTCCTGACGATATTGCGGCGCAAACATGCGCATTTGTTCCTGCAAAAAATCAACATTCAAATTCGGCGAATTCAAACATAACAGACATTGTGCATTTTCCGCCATAAAATCATCCAAACGCCTGATAATTTTCGGATAATCTTTCGCCACATCAATACTACCCTTTTGAAAAGTCGGCGGATCGCAAATTAATAAATCAAACGGCCCTCTGCGTTTAAAACGCCCGAATGATTTGAATACATCCAGTTTTTCAAAACCAACTTCGTCCAACGCTTGTTGATTAAGCCGATGATTCAATCGACCGATATTTAAAGATGACCGACTTGAATCAACATTAAGTACTGATTTGGCGCGCCCCGCCACTGCCGCGACCGAAAAACCGCAAGTGTAAGCAAATAAATTCAACACCCGTTTATCGCCGCTGTTTTCCTTCACCCATTGACGGCCATTGCGCATATCCAAAAACAACCCGGTATTTCTGTTCGCGCCTAGCTGCATTTGAAATTTTAAATCGCCTTCGTGTACGGCGATTTCCCGCAACGGCTCGCCATACAGCGCCTCGCAAGGGCCTTGTTGCAAGTAACGTTGCTGACATTGAATGCTACGACAGTCCGTCTGATCAACGAACCAGTCAACGATTTGTTGAACAAATGTCTCAGTTTCCGGCTGAAAAAGAGTGATCAACACCACACCTGACAGCCAATCAATATTAATATGTTGCAACCCGGGATAAGCTTGGCCTCTACCATGAAACAAGCGATAAGCTTGCTCTGCTTGTTGCTGTGTTTGAGGCGCTTTTAAATGCGCCAGCAAATGTTCAATCATCGCCGATGTATGCTGACCGGCATCCCTCCTTTAGGTCGAATCGTCACCGCCATTTCAATTTTTTCCTGATAATCAGGAGCGATTTTCACATCAAAGCGCTGCGCCATTAAAGCTAATAGCAATTGACTTTCAATCGCTGCAAAATGATTGCCGATACAGATACGCTCCCCCGTCCCGAAAGGCATAAAAGCGAAACGTTTTTTATCATCATTTAAAAAACGTTCCGGCAAAAATTGTTCCGATTGCGCCCATATTTGCGAGTGATGATGAATATTGTAAATACTAAAGACAACCAAACTGCCGGATTTCAGCGCATAACCATCAACCGTGCAATCACGCTTTACCCGACGCATTAAAATACCCACCGGGGGTCGAATGCGCATAGACTCGTTTAACACAGCTTTCAAATATGGCAGTCGCTGCAAATCGGCATATTCCGGCATACGCCCTTGTAATTGCTGATCCAATTCGAGGCGCATTTTTTCCAGGCGCTGCGGATTTTTGTCCAGTAAAAAAAGCGTCCAAGTTAATAAATTAGCCGTTGTTTCATGTCCGGCGGTGAAAATCGTGATAATCTCATCGCGCAATTGGCGATCCGACATTGCTTCTCCGGTATCAGGATCGCGGCTGTTAAGCAACATGGTCAACAAATCATTGGGCGGATTTGAATCAGCCCTACGCTCAGCAATGAATTCTTCGATAATGTCATCTAAAATTTGCAGCGCCGCATTGAATTGTTTGTTTTCCGAAGTCGGTATAAAACGCGGCAAAGTAAACGGATTGGAAATCGTTTTAGCCGCATAACGCAAACCGATATCCAAAGCCGGGGCAATTTTATCAATCCGGTCCAATACGCTGGCGCTGAACATGGTTCGGGTAATCACCTCCAACGTCAAACGCATCATTTCATTAGCCAAATTGACGTTCTTCCGGCCGTCTAATTGCCCCCAACGCTGCGCTAAATTTTCACCGACCTGCTGCATCAGCGGGTACATATGCGCAATATTACTACGCTGAAAAACCGGCTGCATTAAGCGCCGCTGACGCCGCCATAAGTCGCCTTGACTGGTCACCAACCCTTGCCCAAGCACCAAAGCCAAACCGACCGGTTTCCCAGGATCATACATTTTGACAAAAACATCTTTTTGCTGAATCAAAGATTGTTCTATCAAATGCGGATGATTAAATAAATATAACTGCTGAAAACCCAGTTTAAATCCGACTATGTCGCCATATTGTTGCTGCCATAGGCGCATCGCTTGAAATGGATCTTGCTTATAGAAGCGTAAGCTCCCCAACAAAAAATCACCTTTAATTTGGGGGACTGCTTTTTTTTCAATCATTTAGCTAATTTTTTTGCTTGCCTCATGGATGCTGTACGAGTACTTCACCCTCTAATTAATATTATAAAAACTTGGTGCTCAGGCTTTAGCCTGTGCCCCCAATTTATCAATTATTTCTGTGATGAGGAACTAGGGTTTGAACACTATAAAAGACTGTAGAAGTCATGCCCTTTCTCTTTCTTCTCGAATAATATTTATAATTTCTTCTGCAGACACCTCCAAGTTTACTCCATCGATATCCAAAGGCGATTTATTTTCAGCAGCAGGTTTTAAATAAAAAGACTCTCCATCTGTTTTTTTTATACAAACAACGCCTTCTCTTTTCGCATCATCTAAAACGGATGCGAAATGTTGCCGCGCTTCTGCAAAACTATATTCTTTCATCCTTCACACTTCTAAAACTTGAATGCCTATTCCTCGCGCGACTGCTTTTAAACAATCATTGAAGAATTTTTTCATCAACCCACCATTTTCAATTCACTATGCCCATTCGGCTTTTTAATCAGCTCGATTTGTGTCTTCACCCGCTTTTTCACCGCCTCCACATGCGAAATAATCCCCACCATTTTGCCGTGAGTCTTCAAACTCTCAAGCGTCGACATCACCAAATACAAAGATTCCGCATCCAGGTTGCCGAAACCTTCATCAATAAATAACGATTCAATCGCATGACCATTATGCGCATTTTCCGCCAGCGCCAAGGCCAATGCTAAACTCACCACAAAACTCTCACCGCCGGATAAGGTCTTCGGTTTACGTCGGCTGTTTTTCTGCAAAGTATCTTCCACTTCCAGAGCCAAGCCTTGCTCGCTATGATGACTGCGCACATAATATCGACCGCTGATTTTTTCCAGTACCTGATTGGATTTAGACATCAAATCATCAATCATTTGTTGCTGAACTTTACGTCGGAACGGTATGGCGTTTTCATTTTCAACCAAATCCATTTCCGCCTGCGCTGATTGCATCACTGCCTGCTGCTCTTCCAATTGCGCCTGCAATTTAGCTGATTTTTGTTTTTGATGTTGATGCTTTTGCAATTTATTTTGCAGGGTAGAAACTTCTTGCTGGGCAATCTCTAGTTTTTCCGTACATTGTTTTTGCTGTTGTAGCAGCTCGGCCTCATCTGATTCAGCCTGTTGCGTTTGTTGGGCGATTTCCAGTTGGTTTTGCAAAGTTTCCAACTCATTACCCAAGCCTTTGAGTTTTTGCTCATCAGTACGCGCTTTAGTTTCAATATCGGCTTTATGCCGCATATCCTGCAAGGCCTGATTTAACGCCTTATCACTTTCAAAACCTTGCTGCTGAAGATTTTGCGCATATTGCTGCTGAGCTGAATCCAACTGCTGCTGTTGCTCCGCCAACTGTTTTTCTTTTTCAGCAATCAATTTTTGTTTTTCAATCAACGCCAAATGCAGACCCGCGCCTTCCTCTTCCTTTAATTGATTTTGTTTTTCACGCAATTTCTGATTCAAGCCATCCACATCTTCCTGGCAGATCTGCATTTTTTCTTGCAGTGGTTGTATGGCCTGTTGTAAATTTTCTCTTTTTGCCAAACGCGATTCATACTCTTTACGCCGCTCGTTGAGACTATCAAAAAAAGCATCTTCCTGACCGGGTTCAGGTAATGTTTCGCCGATTTTCGCTAATTGTTCGGCGACCGATGCCGCGACTTCCGCCTCCTGCGCCTTACTGTTTTCCAACGCTTTTTCCAATTCAACCATTTCTCTCGGGCGGCTGTCCCATTCATTCTGTAATTGACCTAACTCGCCCTGCAAACGCTTTAAAGTTGCTTCGTTTCTTTCAATATCGCTTTTAATCCGCTCTATGCCTAAATGCATTTTGCCGCATTTTTTTATCAAGCTCTGAATATTGTTTAATTCTTGTTTTTCATCCTTCAGCATGTGTTTCATTTTGGAAACATCGTCTATTTCAATCCGGGTGGCAACATTCAAGCGATTAGATAAAGTCCGCCATTGCGCAAAAATAACATCCAGTTTTTGATCCTTTTCGTCTTCTTCTTTTTCTCGTTTCAGGGTATCTTTAATTTGAAAATTTAAACTATCGATACGCGACTTAATGGTTTTAACTTTACCGCGTTGATCGGCAAAAGCTTTTTTCGAATCATTATCGGCAGGCGGATTTTTGACATAAGGGTGTTTTAAGGACCCGCATAAAGGACAAGGGCGACCATCTTCCAAGCGGTCACGCACTTTAAGCATTTTTCTTAATAATTCTTCATGGGCAACCGCTTTTTCTAAAGTCGCGCGAATATTTTCCTCCTTGGCTAATTCCAATTGAGCTATTTCAAGCTCATCGCGCAACTCCTTCTCCTCTCGCTGAATAGCCTCGGATTCATTGCGAAAAAGCGACAAAAAGCTTTTACGCCCCAATTTGGCGTTGACTTTCGCCAGATCGGTCAATTCCAAAAAGTCATTCACCCTCAATTGTTGCTCTAATTTCAACTCTTCCAATTGTTCAAAAGTCCGGCCTTCGGTAATGTCTTTAATTCCCTGCTCTTCCGCTACAATCCGTTGCTGCAACTCCTTGATCAACTTTTGCGTTTTACTAATGGTTTCTTTGCTTTTTTTAATCTCCAGCGAGGTGTCTTCTGTCCATTGCGATTGTTTGTTTTGCTTCGCCTGTTGAGCGTTCGCCTCAGCGCGCAAACTTTTCAGCTTTCCGATTTCCGGAAACTCTTGTAATAAATGCGCGTCTTTAGCATTCTCCTCCAACCAATCTTCAGTAAATTTTAAAGCGGAAGCGGATTCTTCCAATTGTTTTTTGGTGGAATCCAATAAAGCCGTTTCCTGCGGCAATTGTTGATTGATTTCAGCCAATAAGGTTTTAACCACCTCAATATTCTGTTTTTGTTCGGCAACATCTTTTATCTTCACCTCTGCATGGCTATCCACGCCAGACTTATCTAATTGCTGCCGCAACAACTTTAGCTCCTTGGCGTAATTGTCCAAGGTTTGCTGATTTGCCGCCAAATCCTTTTCTTGTTTTTCTAAAGCCTTTTTCTGTTCCTGTAATTTGATTGCGCCGCCATTATCCACCGCGATGCTCAGCGTTTGCTGATATTGCTCTAACCTTTTAGATAAATCTTGTTTTTGTTGTTGCAACGCGGAAAGCTTTTGCTCAATTTTTTTGACTTTATCAAATTCGGATAATTGCTGTTGAATCTGTTGTTTCTCAACCTTGAATGATTCAACCTGTTCAACAAAATCCGCCAAATCATGTTCCGCCGCTTCCAAAGCCGCATCATCCATTAACGGCGTGGCGACAATATCTTGTTCAATTTCTTGTAGTTGTTGCTTAGCTCGTTGAAAATTTTCTTGTGCCTTTTGTTTATATTCCTGATACAAATCACCACCGGTAATCTTCTCCAGAATATCCATCCGTTCGTTATCCAGCGCATTCAAGAAAGCGGCAAAGTCGCCTTGCGCCAAAATCATCGACTTATTGAATTTATGAAAATCCATGCCGATTAATTCAGCCGTTTTCTGACTGACCTGGCCGACGGCGCTTTTCGCCAAAACCGTCTCATCACCGTTCAAATGGGTCAGACTCATTTCCGGCGTTGACAATTCGCCACCCGCTATATTGTTTGCTCTTTGCACACGCCAACTTGAGCGATACTTATCATCGCCCAAAGCAAACTCAATCTGCGCCGCGCTTTCAGTCATTTGCCGGGTCATCACATACTCAGCCGGTTTATCGAAACGATTGGTTTCGCCGAATAACGCTAAAGTGATCGCATCTAAAATAGTCGATTTACCGGACCCGTTCGGGCCGGTAATCGCAAAAACCCCAGCTTCCGAAATAGGCGACTGCTCGAAATCCAGCTGTGTTTCGCCCGCTAATGAATTAATATTTTTTAAATAAAGGTTGAGTATTCTCATTAATCACAGTCCGAAAAAAAAGCAAGATTCCAAAAAATGTTGTCGGCGCTATTATAACGCTGAGTCATTGCTTTCGCTGAATGAAAATTTATAGACAAACAATAATTGAACAATGTTTAATTATTGTTTATACTGAAACTTCGTTTTCACTTACAATCTAAACTCATACTTAAGCCTGAAAGTTAAGGACTGAGGATGAAAATAATAACGATCCACTTGGATATAGGGGAGCTGAAAAAATCATGTATAAACTGTTTAAGACTGTCTTGCACTTCTTGCTAAAAATTATTTATCGCATCGAAATTGAAGGCCTGGAAAATTATCACAAGGCGGGCGACCGGGTGTTGATTGTCTGCAATCACACCTCATTTCTCGATCCTTTATTGCTTGGCGTATTCCTGCCTGATCGAATCACTTTCGCCATCGACACACAGATATCACAACGCTGGTGGCTGAAACCGTTTCTATCGCTTTCCCATGTTTTCCCCATGGACCCAACTCATCCATTATCGTTGAAAGGACTCATCCATCATTTACAAAAAGACACCAAAACTGTGATTTTCCCGGAAGGCCGCATCAGCGTAACCGGCACCTTAATGAAAATCTATGACGGCACCGGCATGGTGGCGGATAAATCAGAAGCCAGAGTTTTGCCGGTGCGTATTGACGGCGCGCAATATACGCCGTTTTCAAAACTCAAAAATATCGTTAGGCTACGCTGGTTTCCAAAAATCACCATCCAAATCCTGCCTTCGCAATTCATCCATTCAAATCCAAAATTCACCGGTAAAAAACGCCGCAAACATTCCGGTCATATTTTGAGCGACTTGATGACCGAAATGATGTTCACCACCAGCCGCTATCAAAAAACCATCTTCAGCGCCTTACTGGATGCCCGCAGCATACATGGCGGCGACCATATTGTGGCCGAGGATTTGGAAAGAAAACCGCTGAGCTATAACAAATTAATCACTCAAACCATCGTTCTCGGCGAATTATTGAAAGACATTACCGAAACCGGCGAACATGTCGGCGTGATGCTGCCCAACACCTGCAAAACCCTGGTCACCGTTTTAGGCCTGCAATTACACGGTCGAATTCCGGCGATGATGAATTTTTCCACCGGCTCCACCGGCATGAAATCGGCCTGCCGAACCGCACAAGTCAAAATCATCCTAACTTCGCGGCGATTTATAGAAATCGCTAAATTAGAACAAGACGCCGCCAGCTTAAGCCAACAAGTAAGGTTAGTCTATTTGGAAGACTTGGCGCAATCATTAACCTTTAGCGCCAAAATCAAAGGTCTGGTTTTGTCAAAAACAACGCGTTTCTGGTACGACCGCCAAGCCATTTCCTCCGAAAGCCCGGCTGTCGTGCTGTTTACCTCCGGTTCTGAAGGCGAGCCTAAAGGCGTAGTACTGTCATACAACAACATTTTGGCTAATCAGCAGCAAATACAAGCCCGCATTAATTTTAACCCCTTAGATGTCGTGCTGAATTTTTTGCCTATGTTCCATTCTTTCGGCTTTACCGTCGGCGCCATGCTGCCGGTGCTGAACGGCATGAAAACCTTTTTCTACCCTTCGCCGCTGCATTACGCTATCATTCCAGAAATTGCTTATGAGATCAGCGCCACCATCATGTTCGGCACCAATACATTCCTCGCCGCTTATGCTAAAAAAGCGCATCCTTACGACTTCTTCAGCTTGCGTTATGTGGTCGCAGGCGCCGAAAAACTACAGGAAAGCACCCGCCAAACCTGGGCGGACAAATTCGGCATTCGCATATTAGAAGGCTACGGCGCAACGGAAACCGCCCCGGTCGCTTCGGTAAACACTCCACAGGAACACAAAGTCGGCACGGTCGGTCGTCTACTGCCCGCTATCGACTACAAGTTAGAACCGATACCCGGCATTGAAACAGGGGGACAACTCCATGTTCAAGGTCCTAATATTTTGGAAGGCCATCTGCTACCCGGCAACCCCGGCGTATTGGTTCCGCCTGAATCGCGTTACGGCAAAGGCTGGTACGATACCGGCGATATTGTCGATGTTGATGAAGAGGGCTATGTTTCCATCAAAGGTCGCAGTAAACGCTTCGCCAAAATCAGCGGCGAAATGGTTTCCTTAACGGCGGTAGAACAATTGGCCTCCTCAATTTGGCCGGAAGCCCAGCACGCCGTCATCACTCGCCCTGACCCGAAAAAAGGCGAACAACTGGTTTTACTCACCACCCAAAAAGACGCCACCAGCCAATATATAGCGCAAAACGCCGAAGGCGTCGCCAGCATCAGCCTGCCGCGTAAATTATTGATCGTTGATAAAATCCCGGTATTGGGTTCGGGTAAAACCGATTATTTCGCCGCCGCAGAGCTTGTGGAACAATCGCCTAATGGTAAGTAAATAAACCAAATGTATTTCAATGCCCTTATGTTAAGACGTCATACCGGCAAAGATTACCGATATCCAGCGTACATGGACGTACAACAACTGCTCACACCGAACAATAAACATCGTGATTAAACAAATCTCCCCACTGCTGATTGCACAATTTTTATCCGCATTCGCCGACAATGCGATTTTATTCACCGTCATCGCGATGGTTTTGCAATCAACAAACTTACCGGGCTGGTATGTGCCCGCCCTGCAAAGCGTCTTCTTAATCGCCTTTGTGGTCTTAGCGCCCTGGATAGGCGCTTTTGCCGACCATCATGCCAAATCGCGGGTATTGATCAGCGCCAACTTGATAAAAGCCATCGGCGCAGGGCTATTATTGTGGGGATTAGAGCCTTTAATAGCATATTGTATCGTCGGCGCCGGAGCGGCCATTTACAGCCCGGCCAAATACGGTATCTTGCCGGAACTGGTCGACCACAACCACCTGGTTAAAGCTAATAGCTGGATAGAAGCTTCCACCATCCTGGCCATTTTAACCGGCATGGTGTTAGGCGCAAAAATAGCCGACAACTCCATACAATTCGCCTTACTGACCACCATCGCCTTGTTCATCTTATCGGCTTTAATCAGTCTATTGCTGCCGACCAGCGTACGCAGACAAAATAACCTCCAACAAAGCGCCATCGTCATTTTTAGCGGCCAAATCAAACAATTTTTCGAAACCCCGTTATCGCGTTTCGCCATATTAGGCGCCTCCTTGTTTTGGGCGGCGGCAGCCACTATTCGGGTGGTCATCATCGCCTGGGCGCCGTTGGTACTGATGTCTGAAAACGCCAGTGAAATTGCCGAACTCACGCTTTTTTTAGCCATCGGCATCATCGCCGGCTCAGCCTCCGCGCCCCGCTTGATTCCAATGGAATTTCTCAGAAGAGCGCGTTATCCAGCATACATCATGGGCGTTTTCATCGCTTTACTCAGCCTGGCCGCTGATTTGTGGACAGCAAGAAGCATATTATTCGCCATCGGCGCATGCGGCGGCCTGTTCATCGTACCGATCAACGCCACCCTGCAAGAACTGGGACACCGCTCAATCGGCAGCGGCGGCGCTGTCGCCATCCAAGGTTTTTTTCAAAATGTCGCAATGTTGGCCGCAGTCGGCGCATATACTTATGCCGCGTCTCTCAATCTCGACCCGGTCACCGCTTTGGTAATTTTGGGGGGATTCGTGTTTGGAGCGACTTTTTGGGTTGCCTGGCATTTGCCGGTCAATCCGGCTACGGATGTGTTGAAGGGCGACGAGTGATTTAGAAAGGTTTATTATTAAGATGGGATTTGTATTAAACCAAACAACTTGAAGCAGATAAATTAGAATTAATTCATCGCTTTACCCAAGACACATACGCCTGCTCAGTTTGAATGTTGTAATGACGATGTCAATGGCCAATAAAATTGCCCCCCATTCGGACAATAATTCTGCCCCCTTTCAGGTCAAAAAATCAGGTATTGGCTTTCTGTTTGAGTCGATAACTCTCACCTCCGAGCATAAAGATTTTAGAATGATGAATCAGCCGGTCAATAATCGGCACGGCGACGTTTTCATCCACAAAGAACTCGCCCCATGCGGTAAAGTCTATGCTACTCCCCATTGTCTAGACCAATATCATCAATAATTAAGATACAAACCTTTTCTCTAAAAAAATTAAAAAATTGTAATTATTGCGCCGCAGGCGGTTTAATGATCGCTTTTGGCTTGCTGCGGCGGAATGTGGTCAAAGGGTGGATTAGTGTGGGTAAGCTTGTGGTAAACTGCCTCAGCAGTTTTCCATCAGCTTATCCACACGTTCCGCAGGAAATCCATGCTTTGTCCACATGGAGTCCGCCTCTCTTATCTTTTCATCAATGATCATTGTTTTTAAAATAGACCTCCGCGGGTGTTTGATAGTCTAAAGACTGATGAAGCCGGTTGTGGTTGTAAAATTCAAAATAGTCTTCCAGTCCCTGATATACCTGATTGACTGTTTGATAATCATTCAAATAGATGTTTTCATACTTGACTGAGCGCCACAGGCGTTCAACAAAGATGTTGTCCAAGGCGCGGCCTCGTCCATCCATGCTAACTTTAATGCCTTTATCCAATAGCGGCTGGGTAAATCGATGGGTGGTGAATTGGCTCCCTTGATCCGTATTAAAGATTTCACATTGCTTAGTTTCCAAGACTTCATTAAGCGCCATAATACAAAAATCGGCTTCCAGCGTGGTACTGAGTATAATACTCCCCAAAAACCAAATAAATGCCATCTAAAGGAAATAACTCCTCTTATCCCCCTCATTATTCAACCAAAGCCTTCAACAACACATCCCGAGTATCAGCATAAAACTGCACATCAACTTTAGTAGCCATATCATCGGACAAATCAAACAATTGACGACGGCAACTTACTGGCATTAATACCACTTGCGCCCCTTTTTCTACAGATAACTCCACAATATTAACCGCATTATAAATAGGTTCTATTGAGCCACCTAAATTAACCTCGCCTACGACAATTAAGCCGCCTCTAACTGATTTTTTAAGTAAAGCACTGCACATGGCAATTAGCACAGGCACGCCTAGTTTTGCTCCTTTTTTAGAAGCATCGAATGCTCTTAATTGTAAAGAAAACTCATGGCCTCTTGGATCTCTATCACCCACCAACTGCATTGCTTGTGAGTATAGGTTTTGTTGTGCATAGCGAACTGATTCTTGAAAAGCTTGTGGGACAGGCTTATTTAATATTTTAATGCCTGAACCTGGCCCTTCATTTACTTCGATTTTATATAGCCCCGCATTATCGTCAACATTATCACCACCTTCACTAATACACCAGATTTGGCCAGGTTCTAACGGGTCACTACCAATGCTTTTATCACTTTGTAATTCGGGTGTGGATACAAATTGTTCGACACCGTCAGCTCCTAAGATATAACTAAAATGTGTATTCCTGTATTCTGCTGAACCAATACGTTTTTGTTGCTCTTTAACACGTCTTCTGGACTCTAAAGCTAAACGTACCGCCCATTCCAAATCCTCATCAGAAACTTCATCTTCGATATTGGGATATAACAGCTTCAATAAGCCGGAAACTGTTTTATTTGTCGCATTAGTATCACGACCACTTAGACTACCTCCAAATTGTACGCGGTTTTGTAATACGCTCACACGGCTCTGAGTACGCAGTCGGCTAAAACATTCAGAAAGAAAATCACTGACTAAGCCAAAATGTTGCGTCAATAAAGAAGCATTTACTTTAGGAACATCCCAGCCTGGTAAATAGGAATGAATTCTATCCATGAAAGCAGTATCATCACGCATTTCAGGAGGTAAAGGCCCAAACAAATGTCCAATTCGCTGTTGATGCTCTACATCGACATCAAAGTTTCCGACAAACACCATTGACCCATCGGCACGAATACTTTCTTTACCTCGACTAAATTCACCCGCCTCCATGTAGCCTTTCATGATATTTACGCCGTCCTTGGAATCGAAAGATATACCGGAAACCTCATCAAAACAAACAACATCATACTGACAAACCAGACCACGTTGACCAGTAGCATTATTAACAAACATTTTGGCAACCGTTGCTTTACCACCTGAAATCAAATGAGCATAAGGAGAAACCTGCTGATACAGATGACTTTTTCCTGTTCCTCTAGGTCCTAGTTCGACCATATTGTAGTTTCGCTCTACAAATGGAACCATGCGTAACAAGAATGCATCTTTAGCTCGATCATCTAATGCGTTTGTTTCTAAACCGACACTACGCAACAAAAAATCTTTCCATTGTGCGCTATCTAAACCTTTCCGCCCCTCAGCTAAACTATCAAGAACATCTCTGTTTGATAATTGAATAGGTCTGATAGCTTGAATACCAAACGGCATACCACTTGATTCCTCAGCAATGGAAGCATCATACTCTAGGGTTACCTCAGCATAAAAACCACCCGTCAACATACGTTGATTATCATCCACCAGCTCATCCGTAATTCTAACTTTAGAAAGCTGTAAACTGGGCAAATGGGCAACATAGCCATTCACTGATGTACTAAAACTTGCACTGATTAAATCAATGAGTTTAACTGTACCTTCTTTATACGCTTTAGCTTTAAATAGCTCTTCTTCGCCAGCCTTAACAGTCCGTGAAGAAAGCTGACGTTGAACAATTTGCAAGCCTTCTTCAATTTCATCTTCATCCGTCGTAGCGCAATAGCGACCCAACAAAAATTCAACCACATAAGTCGGTACAGGAAATTGTTTACTGAATGTTCTTACCAGATCTTTTCTAACAATATAACCGTCAAAAACTTCGGCTACTTTATGATCTAATTCATCAAGCTGCAAACCGGACTCCTGTTTTTTAAAACTTGAACCACTAATGTTCACAAATATACACAAATTATGGTCAGCTACGCTGACAAAAAAGTTCTTTATTCGAGTTCATTCGTGGTACCGAAAAAACTCACTCAGCAAC
>SPJM01000309.1 GCA_006844585.1 Methylococcaceae bacterium
GCTTTATTCACTGACTGGTTAACCAAAACCGATTTTTTGACGGTTGATTGCGCATAAGCTGAAGAAGCGAAAGCGGTTGCTAAAATGATGGCTGCTGTCGTTAAAGTTTTCATAATAATTTCCTGTGATTGTTTGTGAAGTTGTTTTTAAAGCTTGGATACAGAATACAAACAAACGGAAAATAAAAATGTAAACGGCTCACCGTCTCATTGTGAACTATTCACATTAAGGACTGAGAATTTTACTCAAACCAATTATCTAATAACAAATCATGATAGACACTAAAATCATCTGTGTTTCGCGTAACTAATGTTAAATTATTAACCGCTGCGATAGCCGCAACCTCCCCATCAGCCGCTGTTTCCCCTGTGCTTTCATCTAACTGAGCTCGCCAATTCAAAATCGCCAAATTTAAACTTTTGGGAGATGAAACCAATGCCTGATACTGACTCTCAGACATCATAACGGCGACAGGCTTACCATAACGCGTTAAATGGATAGGCTCTTCAAATTCTAATTGATAAATTATTTCAGACAGTTTTTATGCATAAAATGCTGTTGCCCTGATTCAGAATATCCTGAATATTTCTCATTCTCATGTTCTCGCGAGGGAAGGTAGATCAAGATTTTGCTGAATTTTTGAACCAACATTCATTCCCGATCAATATGGTCGCCTTGCAGCAACTTCACTTTAATGATCAGGTACAAAATCAACACAACAGCCAGAACTAATAATTTAAGCAGCATTTTCTTATACCGAGGGTTTACAATTTTCTGTGATTAAATCGATTGAAAAAATCCAAAATGGTTTCATTCATCCCCGGCCATTGCGAATGCGGTTTGTCGCCTTCACAATACCAAGTTTGTACATCATTTGCGCAACCGGTGTAAGCCAAACATCCATTGTCCAGTTTGTCGGGAATAGCGCCGCATTGATTACAAGCCGCCCACCAGCCCGAAGACTCTGAACCAAAATCCGGAAACAATCTGTCTTTGGCGCTATGCATCACTAATACGGATATAGGCTCCGGGCAGTTTCTATCGACCAGGTCTTGATGACGAATGCCAGCCGCGCTAGGTGCGATGGCGGTTGGAATATGCTTACTGCCAGTCATAAACGCCAAAGCCATGGCGGCTGAACCGCCGTCCGAGTGACCGGTGAGAAAGACTTTCCCTTCATCGATACACCATTTTCTCGCCATTAATTTAGGAATGGAGCCTAATTCAATGGTAGAACTGCTAGACAGTGCCGGGTGATCCGCATAAGCGATAATATAACCCGCCTGAGTTGCCGGATAGGTCAAGCCGGAATTTTTTTCAAATTTACTTCTGTTGGCTTTAGCAGGCGCATAAACAACTAATAAGGGGTGGGCGATGGTGGCATCATAATTGGCGGGGGTGCGGACATTATATTTTATATTGGAATCCAGGGTTGATTCGCCATAAATCACGCCGCCCTCTCCCTTTTTCGCTCCCGCCGCGCAACGTTTTGTCAAACCCAATTGAGCATAATCAGCGGTCGCAATATGCGAAAATTCATCGCTACCATCAATGGATAAAAGCAAAACCGCTAACAAAACGGGCGCGCTAAAAATGATAATATTCGTTTTCGTTAAATGGGGTCGTATAGCTTCCCAGCTCAACTTGTTCATGATGTTCCTCCGTTAATTTAGTCCGACGCTTTCGTCGCTTGTAGTTTGAACTTAAAAAATATAAACAGCGCCAGCACAGCGCCGATTAAGATCAGCAAAATCAATCCGGTATTGCTTCTCTCCAGTTCAACGCCCACTTCAAAAGGCAAATGGGTATCTTGTTTCTTATCTCTATCAATAACGGTGACATGCGCTAAGTACTGACCCGGCCCAAACTGACTGAAATCGACTTTTTGATTGACATTGCCGGTTAAGATTTTTGCCGCCTTTTGAAAAAACACCCGGGTTCCTTCCGGCTCTTTAGTGATTTCATATTCAATACTGACATGACGCAGTTTTTTTCCTTCATAATCGAAAACCAAATAAGTTTCCCCTACCCCCGGAATTTTATTGCAATAGGTTTTGCTGCCGGAGATTGACGGCGTATAAGCGGAAAAATGGATATACTCAAACCCCACCTTTATTCGACAATCATCCACTTCATCAGCAGCCCCTCTATGCGCTTGAACCTGTGCCGGAAAAATAACCGACAAGCCCCCAATCGCCAATATTGTGGTCAATGAAATTTGTCGTAAAAGTTTGAAAACAAAATCGAATTGACTGAAGAGAATAGATTTAGGCATATTGCCTCCTTTTTTATTATTATAAAAACATTGACTCATTTAGATTAATTGAAGAGCCCCTAAAGCGTCAAACAAATCAAAATTACGCATTGTGTAAAGTCTATAAACTTATAATTTTTTCACTATGTCATAATTGACGTTTTCTTTAATGATTAGCTTTTAGTAAAATAGCTTGGTTTTGCATTAAGTTTTATATGCAAAAAACCCGTATCCCTTAACTTTCAGATCTTTGACATCATGAAAAAACTACTTTTAGCATTTGCTATCAGCCTTGTAAGTCTGTCAACCCCTACCAGCAATGTGCTCGCTGCCGATAAAGCTGCCGGCAAAATCGCTTTTGAAACTTGCCGCGGATGCCATAGCACACCGCAATACAGCTCAGTTTACCCAACTTATTATGTGCCGAAAATCGGCGGTCAGCGGGCATTTTATACTGAAGTCGCTTTAAAAGCCTATAGAAACGGTACAAGAGCACACGGTTCGTCTATGCCGGGTAATGCGGCCAACTTAAGCGATGCCACAATTGACAATATCGCGCTTTACACAGAAAAAGCCAGAGATGTGCGTAAAACCGCCCCAGCTTCCGGCAATCCCAAAAAAGGCAAGGAATTAGCAGCCGCTTGTGAATCCTGCCATACCAAAAACTTGAAAGACGAAGGCCAGACTGCGCCGATTTTAGCCGGCCAATATGGTAATTATTTGGAAAAAGCGATTAAAGACTATCAAACCGATGTACGCCAGGACCCAACGATGCAGGCGATGGTGAACGGTTTAACAGAAGATGAAATTCGCGATATTGCCGCTTATTTCGCGAAACAACGCGGATTAAGCATCGTTAAATAAGAACGCGTTCACTTTAAAGCGCTGGGAAAGCTTCCCGGCGCTCTCGCGCAGACTAACAATAAACCCTTCTAAAAGTAAGATTAATCCGGGCTTTTTTCTGCTGACGGCTTTTAGGCAATTCATGTTTCCAATAATGCTGAATTTCACCGGCCATAATCAATAAGTCGCCATGATTCAATTGCAGCTCCAATTTGGCTTTAGATTTTTTGTGTCGAAAGCGCAATAGCCTTTGTTCGCCAAAACTTAGCGACGCGATCAGCGGATTTTGCCCCAGCTCCTTTTCATCATCAGCATGACAACCCATTGAATCACGACCATCGCGATAAAAATTGGCCATTACGCTGTTAAATGATTCAGGAACAATTTTTTCTACATCGCTTTTAATCAGCAACAGTTCTTGCAACCAGGGAGTCGCCGGATGATCAACGCCCGAATAGCGGTAATGAGCGTGCTCATCGCCATACCAACACATCAAGCGCGGTACGTTTATCCATTTGCCGTAAATAAACAAGCGCTCTTGTCGCCAATCAATTTTCCGCCGCAACAGTTCAAACCAATCATCAGCTTGCTCAACTGAGTAGAAACCAGGGGATAGATAAAGTTCGCCATTAGTCGGTAAAATGTTTTCCGGCATTAATTTACACTCATTGAAATTCAACATTGAGCGGTCAAGCGCTTTCTCGATTTTAAAAAATAACGCTCATTTCAAGATAATAACTGCGCCCTGGAATCTCCAAATGACTGGAAGAAATCTCCAATGCCGGTTCTTGACCATGACTATTAAAGGCATTCCGTACTGATGCAGTCATATTCAAATGTCCCCATAATTCTCTGCCCAATAGGGTAAAATCAACAGCTTGGTAATCTTCCAAATCACGCCTATCATCAACGTCGCTAATACGATTGCCGACCCAATTCAGCTGAGTTTGGATTTGCCAATGTGGTAAAAAATTCCATGATAAAGCGGCGTAGATTTTATGTTCCGGAACTCGCTCAATCCGCCGGTTTCTACTCAGGTCTCTAGAATTCTGCCAAGCATAATTACCGTTGAACCGCCAACCTTGAGTTAATTGCCAATCCCACTCAAGCTCATATCCGTAGCCGCTATATCCGGCCCCATTGACAATTTTAAGCGCATCATCAACTAATTCAAAAGAAATATTATTTTCCATATAAAAATAATATACATTCAAAACACTGCGAAAATCATCGCTAGGTCGATAATCGAACACCCATTCCAAAGTACTGATTTCTTCCGGCTGTAATTCAGGGTTACCAATAAATAAGGCGCTATTTTGTTGATACAGTTCCATAAAACTGGGCGCCCGAAATGCTTGCCCGAACAATAATTTGCTCGTCAACTGTTGGTTTGCGCGCCAAACCAACGCAAAGCGAGGATTGATCGTTCCGCCGAAATCAGAATAATGGTCATACCGCAGCCCGGCGGTAAAATGCCACTGTTCAGCGATATTCCACTCATCCTGGATAGCGAATGAATAGATTTCTCTGTGTTGGTCAGTTAAAAACGCATAAGGCGTTTGACTGACATCAACCGACTCTCCGGCAATATTCACGGCAGGAAACGGAGCGAGACGATTCGGATCAATAACGCCTGGGCCGTAATTTCTACTTTCTTCACCTGTCAACGTCTCATATCGAAAACCGGCTTTAATACTCATGCGATGATCTTCAACACCGGTGTAAAGAAAATCAGCGACGAATTCGGGATTTAAGGTGGAAATTTTCAAATGCGATTGAGCGCCATCCGGAAAAAACATTTGGGTGGAGAAAACACCGAGCTTTTCATTAAGCTCAGCATTGTTACTAAAACCGCCGGGTATTATAGCCCCTGGCGGAAATATGAAATGTTTGACCAAAGCTTCCGAATCCACGATACTGGCGGCTAATGAGATTTGGTAGTCTTGAAAAAGATCTTCAGTCGAATATTTTAATTGATAGCTGAAATGATGCGCATCACCAGTTCCCGCATCATCCAACACATTTGCCAATCCCGCCCTCAATCCTTGATCAACCAATTGAAATCCCCAAAACGCAAATTGCCAATGTTTACGTTTAAGATTCAAGTGCGCGTTCCAACGTTCTGACTGATCCTGATAGACTCCGGGAGCTAATGATGCTTGAGTGCCTATAGCTTGATCAATAAGCGTCTGAGCATCATCTTTAACTAATCTGTCGTTGTCAGCGTTGTTATGACTATATTGCAAACTGGCGGATATTTTCCAATCCTGATATTCCTGACCATGTTGCAACCATATACTTTGGGTATCGGAATCTCCCACTCGTCCGCCTAACTCAGACCCTTGTAAATCACCCGCTTTTTTAGTGACGATATTGATCACTCCGGCAAAAGCATCCGCCCCGTATAATGCTGAACCGGGTCCTCTGATTATTTCTATGCGTTGAATAGCTTCAACCGGTAACTCCATACCCGTTAAGTGACTTCCTTTATACGGCAAGGTATATCGCACCCCGTCCATCATTAACAACACCTGATTGCCAAGCCCGTTAGGTAAGCCGCGCATAGTATAAATATAATCGCCTATTACCCGTTGTATGCTGGCATGTATGCCCGGAACAGTATCCAGAATTTCATGTAACTGAGTTGCCCCCATGCTATCAATTTGTTTATCAGTTATCACTGTGGTAACCGCCGCCGATTGAACGCTACTACGCGCAGCACCGCTTGTTGCGATAGTTAGAGGAATTTCCGCTAATTCCGCCGGAGATAAGGCGAATAAATCATCCATTTTTTTATAGGCATAGCTCAATTGCGGAGCGGACGCCAGCAAGGGTGCTGAAACTAAGATCACTTTCAAAACTTCAGGCTTCACAGCAATTCATCCAACGGTTTGGGCGCTGCTATGCCGTATCCTTGTGCATAATCGACGCCTAAAGATTTCAATTTTGCTAAAATTTCATCATTTTCAACAAATTCGGCAATGGTCTTCTTTCCCATGACATGACCGACCGAATTGATCGATTCAACCATGGCATGGTCAACCTTATCATCCAATATATCTTTAACGAACTGGCCGTCAATTTTTAAATAATCAACCGGCAGGTTTTTTAAATAGGCAAATGATGACAAACCACTACCGAAATCATCCAATGAAATGGAACATCCGCGTTGACGCAAGCTATGAATAAATTGTTGAGCAAAGGTTAAATTACTAATCGCCGCTGTTTCGGTAATTTCAAAACAAATCTTTTCAGTCGGTATTTTCCAATAGGCGAATTGCTGATCAATAAAACCTAACATACTCTCATCGGTCAGCGTTAACCCGGATAAATTCAAGGAACAATGCGCCAGCTCATTCAAGAATTGCGGATGCTCAGACAACCATTGAAATAACTTAGCGATCACCTGTTTATCCAAAGCGCTGATGATATTGTATCGTTCCGCAGCCGGCAAAAACGCCCCCGGCCCTACTATCCCGCCTTGCTCATTTTTATAGCGCACCAGCGTTTCAAATATAATCTCTTCATTGCCATCATCAACCGAAATAATTGTTTGCCCGTACAAACAGAATTTGTCTTCTTCTATACCCCGCTGGATTTTTTCCACCCACTGCATTTCGCCTTGCCGTGAGGCGAGCTCTTCATCATCCGGACTGAATAAATGCACTCGATTGCGGCCTTTATCTTTTGCCGCATAACAAGCCGCATCGGCTTCTTTAAGAATATCGACGGCGTTGCCGCAGACGTGATTAATCAAAGCGACGCCGATACTGACGCCGACATTGAAACAACGATCTTCCCAGCCGAATTGGAAATCACATACAATACTGCGCAGTTTTTCACTCACATGCAAGGCTTCATCAACACTACAATTCAGCATCAACACCCCAAATTCATCACCGCCCAAACGCGCTAAAACATCTTGATGACGCATATTTTTTTTCAGCTCATCGCCGAGTTGTCTCAACAACTCATCGCCCGCTAAATGCCCGCAGGTATCATTAATGACTTTGAATTGATCCAAATCCAAATAACCGAGCGCATGCACGCTATGATTTATTTGCGCCTCTTCCACTATCTGTTGAACATGGATATCGAATTCGCGGCGATTCACTAAACCGGTTAAGGCATCATGGCTGGCTTGATAAGCGACTTTTTCAGAAAGCATTTTTGCTTCGGTCACATCCTCGCAAACCAACAAAAAATTACGCCGTTCATCATCTTCTTCCAAAACTCGCGCCGATTCCCTGACCCAGATTATGCGATCATCAAAACAAATCTTGCGGACTTCTTCTTTATAGACTTTGGTGGGATTCAACAAACACAAATCAAACAGCGCCCGACTGGCTCCACGATCATCAGGATGAACGAAGTCAAAAATTGATTTGTCCACGATTTGATTGACCGTTAATCCTAATTGTCGGGCGCCGAACCGGTTAACCGATAATATCCTCCCCTTCAAGTTTAAATGGAACACCATACTGGGGTTATTATCATAAAGCGCCAAATAATTATTAATAGCTGTTTCCAGTTTTCTATTTTGTATATCAACCGTGGTCAACATATTGTTGAAGGCGTCCACCAACACCCCGATCTCATCATTGCTATTTTTTTTCGCCCTTAAGGCATAATTTTTATCGGTGCTTATTTTATGGGCAATATCCGCCAATTTTTTGAGCGGCGATGAAACCCAATTTAGAATCGGCGCGGTTAAAAAAAATGCAATCATTGAGGCGGAAAAGAACACCAACAACACCAAACCGATATATTTTAACTTTCGTTCCAGCTTTTGCGATAAATCGGCAATGATCAATAAGCCGCCCACTTGTTCATCATCCAACCAAACCGGTACAAATACAAATAATTGATTTTTTTGGAACTGGGTAAGCAAACCGTCCATCCGCGCCGGACATTGTTTCTTCAACAATTTATGTTTGGAGGTAAACTTTTCACCCTGTTGCTTATACATACAAACATCGGTGACATGACTGAGATCGCTTAACGCCTGTAAACTTTCCAAAGCCACTTCAACATCATCGAATACCAATGCTGCGGTACTGCGATCCGCCACTAGACGCCCCATCGCTTCAAGATCGGATCGGATCTCATTTTTCATTTGTGCGATTTCGACGATTGCCAATAACAACATCGCGATAATCAGCGATAAAATGGTGGAAAAAAACAACATCGAGAATAATTTAGCCTTAATCGGCAAATGGCGGAAAATTCTATTCATATGAATTCCCCACCAATTCGGCCAATTCTAAAAGTTTGGCGCTGATTTTAAAACTTTTAGCTTTTGCTGCGTCTACGTTGATGCGTAGTTTGACCCGGTCATTCTTTATCAAAAAAGTAATGACGGATGAACGCTCGGTCTGTGATTCGACATCTTCTTCATCAAAAATCGAACGTTCTAATGATGTAATGGTTAATATACCCGCTTCATTGCTCCCTGCTTTATCAACGTCATACTCCGCCATCTCAAAGTAAGCTATATGACAATGCTTTAATGATTGTCCGGCAGCCAAATATTCCACCACAATAGGAGCGCCCGACACAGTACGCTTCCTCAGCGGCTCGAGTAGATTTCCAAAGGGATTCTCACCTATCACGCAAATATTGAATTGTTCCGAAATCTGCTGTGGCCAAGTGATGAATTTGGTGAAATTATAAATATAAGCGGCTTTGACTTTGTATTCCATTACCGACTTGTCGGCATGCGCCCAAGGCGAAATACTAATCAGTAACAGTAGCGCTATCCGTATCCGAAACATGTTTGCTTTGAAAGACTGTATACACCGCAGCAGTCTATTTTGATAAGTGTATTAGTAAGAAGTAATAATTTTAGTTCATTTCAAGATAAAAGCGACGGCTTTGTAAAAAAATTGCCGATCACTTCAATGAAGTCCAGATGATCCTGCGCCCCGGCGCTTTCCCGAATACTGTGCATAGCCCACATCGGATTGCCGACATCTACCGATCTAACCCCTAATTTTGCCGCCGTCATCGGCCCAATCGTGCTGCCGCAAGGAATATCGGTTCGATGACTGTATTCCTGCCATTTCACCTGAATCTGCTCGCAACATTGTTTAAATACCGCCGAAGATACGCTCTCGGAAGTATATCGTTGATTGGCGTTAATTTTTATCACCGGCCCCTGATTAACAAAGACTTTATGTTCAGGTTCGTAGGCGCTTGGAAAATTAGGCTGATAAGCGTGCGCCATATCAGCGCTGATCATAAAACTGTTGGCTAATGCGCGCTGATAATCTTCCCGCCGTTGTTTTCGACTTAAAGCAATGCGCTCCAGAATATCCGGTAAAAAAGAGCCGTCAGCGCCCTTAGGGGTTTCACTACCGATCTCTTCATGATCAAACATTGCGCAGACCAGAGTTTGACCGCTGTTTAAACTTTGTTCTTTTAATAATGCCTGCAAACCCACATGACATGACGCCAGATTATCCAACTGACTATCGGCTATAAACTGTTGCCGCTCACCCCATAAAGCGCCTTTTTGACAATCATAAACATTAAGGTCCCAACTATAAATCTGTTGCTCATTTAATGATGTGGCGGCAGCTAACAATTTTTGAAAATCACGCCCGCCCAATTGACCTTCAATAGTCGATAAGATTAAGCTCAATCCGGTTTGTTTATTCAGCTTCAGGCCCTCTTCATTCACCTTACGATTCATATGAATCGCTAAATTCGGAAGACGCAGCAGAGGCTGATCAAATTTCACCAACTGATCGGCAATATGACCCGTATCTGTTTGATAACTCACTCTGCCGGCTAAACTTAAGTCTCTATCCGTAAAAGTCGCCAGTATCGGGCCGCCGTAGACCTCAACGCCGACTCTTACCATTTGATCAGTGACCGACAAAGCTCTAGGTTTTACCCTAAGTCCAGGCGAGTCGGTATGAGCGCCGAAAATGCGAAAGCCGGACTCTGAAATCAGCATCTCGCCAACTACAAATGCAATAATGGATGAGCCATCGCGAACTACATAATAACGCCCGCCAGGCTGCAAATCCCAGGCATCTTTTTCCGATAAAGCAACAAACCCTTGTTCCTCCAGCCTGGAAACAACGGTTTCCACAGCATGCCAAGGGCTGGGGCTGACGTCGATGAAGTCTAATAAATCCTGAATTTGCTTGTCCGTAGTCATCATTTTTGGGTAAGTTCCAATGAAGCTGAATTAATACAATAACGTAAACCGGTGGGTTGCGGACCATCGCTAAAAACATGTCCCAAATGCGCATCGCATTGTTTACATGTCACTTCGATGCGCTGCATGCCATGACTACTATCGGCATATTCCTGCAAACTATCCGAATTCAAGACATCCCAAAAACTCGGCCAGCCGGAACCGGAGTCGTATTTTTGATCGGAATCAAATAAAGGGTGAGCGCAACAGGCGCAGACATAAACGCCATCATCCTTACAATCCACATAACGGCCTGTAAAAGGCGCTTCAGTGGCTTTTTGTCGGCATATTTGGAACTGTTCCGAGCTCAGTTGCTGACGCCATTCATTGTCTGATTTAATTATTTTAGCCATTATAATCTCTCCTATAGTGATTAAAAATGAGGATACAACAACTAATGACGCTTCAATAAATCACTGACCCGCCTTAAATCCTCTTCAGTATCGACTCCGGCTTCCGGCGTTTTGTCGACAGTTTTCAGAATAATCTTTTCGCCATGCCATAACACCCTTAATTGTTCCAAGGACTCCACCTGCTCTAAAGGCGATGGAGACCAAGAGCAGTACTTATTTAAGAAATTAACCGTGTAAGCGTATATACCGATATGTCTTAAATAAGGCAAAGCGACTTGTGATAAATCCGCCTGCTCAGGGAAGCGGCTTCTATCCCAAGGGATGGGCGCACGGCTGAAATAGAGAGCATAACCTTGCCGGTCGGTGACGACTTTAACCGCATTCGGGTTAAAAACTTCCTCGGCTGATTGAATTTCCGCCGCTAAACTCGCCATGCCGGCTAATTGTTGGCCCGCCAAAATTTGCGCCACATCATTAATGTAAGTCGGAGGAATCAACGGTTCATCGCCTTGCAAATTGACAATAATGCCTTCATCGCGCCAGGACATGATGTCCGCAACCTCGGCAATCCGCTCAGTGCCGGACTGATGATTAGCATCCGTCATCGCTACTTGCAAGCCTAATTTCTCCACCGCATCGTAAATACGTTGATCATCGGTCGCCACCACGACTTGCTCCGCATTAGCTTCCAAGGCGCGTTGACAGACATGCGCAATCATCGGCTTACCGGCGATTTCCAGCAACGGCTTACCCGGCAAACGAGTGGAGCCGTATCGCGCCGGAATGACAACTTTAAAGTCTAGCGCCATTATTCTAAGCTTTCTATTTCTGCTTCACTAAGCTCTCTAGCATCATCTTCCAACATCACGGGAATATCATCGCGTATCGGGAAGGCCAGACGATCCGCTTTACAAATCAGTTCCTGCTTATCCTTGTCGTAGCGCAAAGAACTTTTACAAATCGGGCAGGCTAATATTTCCAACAATTTCTTATCCATTCACAGATTCCTTATTTTTTAAATAAATTAATGAGTTGTTGTAGTTTATGTACAAAAACCGGCTGTGGTTTTGCTTGAACAGGAACATACCAAAAATGTTGTTCCGCAAATCCCATACATTTAACAGCATCTTTTTCGGTCATCAGTACGGGTAATTGATCGCCAAAATCGACATCTTCCGGGCGGAAATGATAATGATCCTGGAAAGCCCGTTGGTCAATTTCCAGCTCATGGTCGCGCAATAGTTTGAAAAATCGATCCGGATTGCCAATCCCGGCTATGGCGTGACAACAATCAAAATTGGCGAAATAAGATAAGGGCTGCCGTTCTTGAGTTTTCAAATTGATCGCGGTATCGCCGCTCAAATGCATGGAAAACTCATGATCTTCTTCCGCCACCCCGTTGACAATCGCCAAATCCGCCTCGTGAACGCGCTCAATCGGCTCACGTAAAGGACCAGCGGGTAAGGAATAACGGTTACCGAATCGACGTTGTCCATCAATGACCACAATTTCTAAATCGCGCTGCAATTTATAGTGTTGCAAGCCGTCATCAGAAATAATAATGTCGCAATCATGGTTATCCAATATATAACGCCCGGCGGCGACTCTATCCGCACAAACAACCAAAGGCGCGTCAACATTGCCGGCAATCAATACCGATTCATCACCGACTTTTGCCGGGTTATCATCTTTAGACACTAACAAAGGCTGTTCATGCATTTCGCCGCCATATCCACGACTGATAATGCCCGGCTTAAATCCCTGCTCCCGTAAATAATTCTGCAACCAAATCACCAAGGGCGTCTTGCCCGTGCCGCCTACCGTGATATTACCGACAATAATCACCGGAACCGGCAATTTCACGTTTTTTTTCAAGCCATGGCGATAAAAAAACCGCCTTAAGCGCACCGCATCGACATAAAAAAGTGAAAAAGGCACCAACCAAACAGTGAGATAATAGTCTTTATACCAGCCATCTTGAAGCCAACGGGCAAAGGTCTTTTTCATTGTTCTTCCGTTATACGTTGAGTTGCAAAAGTAATTTTCTTAAAGCCGATTCGACTGGCGATATCCATTGCGGTAATCACCGCTTGATGCGGCGTTTGCGCATCCGCATTGATAATAAAAGGAATTGTTCGCGACTCCCCGGCAAGATCCATTAACGCCTTCTGCAAAGCTGAGGAATTGCTGCCGGAAACCGCCAGAAAAGCGCCTTTATCCCGGCTGATGAAATATTGCCCGGAAGCATTGATCATCAAGGTTAATACTTTGGGTTGATCCGCCGCTTCAGTTCCCTGTGCATCGGGTAAGTTTATTTTAATTTCAGTTTGTCGATTGAACGTGGTGGTCACCATAAAAAAAATCAACAACAAAAACACCACATCGATCATCGGCGTCAAGGATATTTCCAATGGTTTTTTTTTGCGGCGATTAAAGTCCATCACAACCTCTCTCTATCACCCTGCATCACATCAATCAATCGTAACGACTCTTCTTCCATCTTAACGACATATTCATCAATTAAACGTTCAAAATAACGATGAAAAATCACGCTGGGTATGGCCACGCATAAACCCGCCGCCGTGGTAATCAAAGCTTCTGAAATACCGCCCGCCAGTATGCCGGGATCGCCGACGCCGTGCGCCATGATCGCTGAAAACACCTTGATCATACCGATCACCGTACCCAACAAGCCTAACAAAGGCGCAATAGAAGCAATCGTACCTAAAGTATTCAAATAGCGTTCCAATTCGTGAACCACTTGCCTGCCGGCTTCTTCAATACTGGTCTTCATCACTTCGCGGCCATGATGGCTATTGGCCAATCCGGCCGCCAACACAACGCCCAATGGAGAAGACTGTTTTACTTTGCGTATTGTTGAATCCTCAATCTGATTATTGCGAAACAATTGCCAAATCCGCGGCACCAATTCCGCCGGTAAAATTTTTGCGCGCTTTAAAGACCAAAATCGTTCGCAAATAATCGCCATCGCGGTAATTGAACAAAGAATAATCGGCAACATCATCCAGCCGCCGTTTTTGATTAACTCAAACACTACTCTACCTGTTGTAAATACTAATCGTGATATTTTAGCTGTTTTACTCTGCCGACCCAAATGAAGGCGATTAAAAAGGCAATGCAACATAACATGGCGGCGACCGAATAAACAAACTCCGCTCCCAATTCATCCCAGAAAAAACCGCTATACAAACTACCCAGCATGCCGCCCAAGCCAAAGCTCATACTGCTGTACAGAGCCTGGCCTTTGCCTTGATGCTCAACACCGAAATATTGATGCACCAGATGAATCGCCGCCACATGCGAAGAACCAAACGATGCGGCGTGCAGTAATTGTGCAGCGATCATAACCGCGTAATAATCGACAAAATGAGCGATTAACAACCACCTGACAATGCTTAGAAAAATACTGATCAGCACAATGGTTCTCAAACTCAACCAGGCCAACAGTTTTTTCATCAGCATGAACAATAATATTTCCGCACAGACGCCGACCGACCATAACAACCCGATCACGGTAGCGGAATATTGATGATGACTCAAATAAATTGAGTAGAACACATAATAAGGCCCGTGCGCCAACTGCAACAGCATATAAACAATAATGAAAGCGAAAATCTCCGGCTTCAACAAAATATGCAGCAAGCTGATAGAATCTCGGCCGCTATAGCCCATCTTGGCTTCCGGGGTAATCAACACGGCCAGCCATATTAATCCCAACAACGCGGTTAACAGATAGGGTAAATCATCAATACTGTAAAATTCCAACAATCGACCGATACCTAACACGGCGACGATAAAACCGACCGAGCCCCATAAACGAATACTGCTGTAACGATGCGCTTGGTCTTTTAAATGAAACAGGGTGACCGCCTCAAACTGCGGCAAAGTAGCGTTCCAAAAAAAACTAAAACCAACGGTAATTAAGGCAAACCAAAGGTAGCCTTTGAAGAACAGAAAACCGGTAAAAATGAGCGCTGCAAAAAAAGAAGCAATGCGAATAATCATCATGCTTTTGCGGGTGTGATCCGCTATCGCCCCTAATAAATTGGGCGCGATAATTTTGGTGACGATCATAAACGCTGACAATTCGCCGATTTCCATAGCGCTGAAACCGGCGTTTTCCAGATACAAACTCCAGAACGGCAAAAAACCGCCTAAAGTAGCAAAATAGAAAAAATAAAATAAAGATAAACGCCAATACGGCAAATTCATGGATTCAAACTCAATATTGGATTGGCGTTGTATCAAGGCGCGCAGTGTGCGCCCTACATAGAAAGAAGGCCTAGCACCCTACCCCATAAATAATTGATAAATTGGGACGCAAGCTTTAGCCTACACCCCAGGTTTTTATAATATTTAGAGAGTGAGTTCTAGTTTAAATAGGCTTCAAGCCGCTATCGACACCGAGATTTTGCGCTCTATGTCTGAGCATATGATCCATTATTGTAATCGCCATCATCGCTTCGGCAATCGGTGTGGCGCGAATACCGACGCAAGGGTCATGACGACCATGGGTGACCACCTCAATCGGTTCCCCTTGTACATTAATGCTTTTACCGGGTATCCGCAGACTGGAAGTCGCTTTTAAAGCAATACTGGCGACCACATCCTGGCCGGTGGAGATACCGCCTAAAATGCCGCCCGCATGATTGCTTAAAAAGCCTTCCGGAGTCATTTCATCGCGAAAGTCCGTTCCTTTGCTGTCCACGCAATCAAAACCATCGCCGATTTGCACCCCTTTTACCGCATTAATGCTCATTAAGCTATGCGCCAACTCAGCATCCAGACGGTCAAAAATCGGTTCGCCCAAACCCGGCGGCACATTGCTCGCAACGACTTGAATTCGCGCGCCTATCGAATTGCCTTCTTTACGCAGCGCATCCATATAGCTTTCCATTTCCGCCACTTTATCCGCATCGGGACAAAAAAACGGATTCTGACTGACTTGAGCCCAATCCACTTTTTCGATTCTAATCGGCCCTAATTCCGATAAATAACCCTTAACTTCTATTGAAAACTGCTCACGCAAATACTTTTTGGCGATAGCCCCGGCAGCAACCCGCATGGCCGTTTCCCGCGCCGATGAACGACCACCGCCGCGATAATCGCGAAAACCGTATTTTTGATAATAACTGTAATCGGCATGTCCCGGTCTGAATGATTCAGCGATATTAGAATAATCTTTGGAGCGTTGATCGGTGTTTTCAATCAACAAACCGATCGGCGTGCCGGTGGTTTTGCCTTCAAACACGCCGGACAATATTTTCACCTGATCCGCTTCCCGGCGTTGCGTGGTATGCCGAGAAGTGCCCGGCTTGCGTCTATCCAGATCAATTTGTAAATCCTGCTCGGTCAGCGGCATTCCCGGCGGGCAGCCGTCAACAATGCAACCCAAGGCCAAACCATGGCTCTCGCCGAAAGTAGTGACTGTAAATAATTTTCCTATACTATTTCCTGACATATTTATAAAGCGCTTAAAAATGATGAATGATATTGTCTAACTTGCTCAGCCGTTAGTAGGAATACACCGTCGCCGCCACGTTCAAAATCCAGCCACAAAAATGGCACATCCGGAAATTTTCTTTGCAAAGTCTCAGCGCTGCTGCCGACTTCAATCACCAAAACGCCATGTTCCGCTAAATAATGATCCGCTTCCACCAAAATTTGAAGAACCAGATCCAACCCCTGTTCACCGCCTCTAAAGCCCATCGCCGGTTCATGATGAAATTCCGGCGGCAAGTCCTCCCATTCCGCCTGGCTGACATAAGGCGGATTGCTAACGATAATATCATAGCTTTTCGGCGGCAAAGCGCTGAACAGGTCGGATTGATATAACACCACCCGATCTTCCATTTGATGCTTTTCGATATTGATTTTGGCCACTGCACAAGCATCTTCGGAAAGCTCAACGGCATCAACCACCGCTTCCGGAAAAGCATAAGCGGTTGCAATCGCAATACATGCGCTGCCGGTGCATAAATCCAAAGCTTGCATCACTCTGCCTTCATCTATCCAAGGCTCAAAACCGTCTACAATCAACTCGGCAATAGGCGATCTGGGCACTAACACCCTTTTATCGACATAAAACGATAATCCTGCAAAAATAGCCTCATGGGTGAGATAAGCCGATGGAATTCTATCTTGAATGCGCTGTTCGATTAAGGCTAATAAGCGATGCCGTTCTTCCATCGTCAAAACAGCATCAAAATAGACTTCACTTAGCGCGTATGGCTGATGTAAAGTATGCAAAACAATCGCCGCCGCATCATCCAACGCGGTCGCTGTACCTTGGCCTAAAAAAACTTGATGTTCGGCCAACTGACTCGCGGTCCATCGTATATAATCGCGAATAGTCGTCAATGTGGTAATCACATCGCTACTAATTACTGTCATGATATAAAGTCATTGAAGAAATCAAATAAAAACAGATTTTAAACTAAACTGGACGGGCATGTTTGAATAATGCCCAAATATTTATGAACGCCCCTACTATTGAAAAAGCGCATCTCGCCAAAAACCATCTATATAAAGATTGTTATCGCTATATGCATGCTGAAAAATTAGCGCTGCCGACGATTCCGGATGTTTCCTTTAAAATAAGACGGGCGATTAATGATGAAAAAGCCAATAACCATAAAATTGCCAAAGTCGTACAAATCGACCCCAGCATTACCGCCCGGCTGATTAAAATTTCCAATAGTCCGCTGTACCGAGGCCGACGAAAAATTGAAAGCTGTCCGGAGGCATTGACTAGACTAGGCTTGAAAGCGGCCCAAGACATTATCACCGCATTCGCCTTAAAAGGCGTTTTTACCGCAAAAAACAGAATTATCCGGCGAAAAATGCAAGATATCTGGTCGCATAGCAGCTATGTAGCGGCGATCAGCGCCGTATTGGCGCATAAAACGCCGGGCTTTGATCCTGACCGCGCCATGCTGGCTGGTTTGGTGCATGATATCGGCATCGTACCGATTTTAACTTACGCCGATAAAAACAGCGATATATTAGCCAGCCCGAAAGATTTGGCTGACACCATTAAAGAATTAAAAAATGAAATCGGCTTGCAGATTATCCGTAAATGGGATTTCCCGGAAGATTTTGAAAACGTCATCCTATATTCTGAAGATTGGTACCGAGATAGCGGTAAAAGCGAGGCCGATTATGTCGATATCGTAATGATTTCGCAATTACATAGTTATATCGGCAAAATAGACATCAAGCGGATGCCGAAAATCGACCAGTTGCCTGCATATAAAAAACTAGCGGCAGGTGGTCTTGATGCCGATGAAAGCATCAATATCCTGGATCAGGCTAAAGATGAAATTGAGCATATTCGGCAAATGCTGAACTAAAAAACCCTCACTCTCTGCTTAGGAACGTGAATTTTATAACCTCCGAAACTGACTTTGTACTAAGGACTGAGAATTTTATAAGAATCGCTAAAGCTTTTCTAATCTTTCTGCCCATCTTCGGCGTTACCTACATGGATGTAGGTAAGGGGCGTGAGCAGGAGCGGAAGCTTTGCACAAACAGTTACGCAGCACATGGATGTGCAAGTGTCGCTTGAAGCAGGATGGCGGTTGCGACCATAGCTTGCCATATGCCTGTTTCCGCGCCTCGGCCCACCGCCACACTGCTCCCTGCGTTAAGTTGCTTTTTTTAATCATACAAGCCGTTGAATATGAAAAGAAATTTTGCGCCAGTTCCAGATATTATTTTATCCTCGTTCCTTAACCGATATAATCAACTTTTTTATTCAACAATCTTAGGCAATGCACAATAAACCATTCCAATCTATCGGAATCATCGGCAAGCCGAGCGACCCCAGTATTGCCGACACGCTTAATGCTTTATATGATTTTTTAACCCAACAAGATTTCAATATCATCATAGATGAACAAAGCTCTGCTTTCATCAAATATTCAAACATAGCCACACAAACTATCGAAAAACTAGCCCAAGATTGTGACGTAGTCATCGCAATCGGTGGAGATGGAACTTTCCTGGCCGCCGCGCGCGCTATTGCCGCCTACCAAATTCCACTGATCGGCGTCAATTTAGGTCGTTTGGGGTTTTTGGTCGATATATCGCCGGAACACTTAAACGATAAACTAGGCCCGATGTTGCAAGGGGATTATTGTGAAGAACAACGTTCTTTGTTATCGGCCAAAATTCTCCGCGATAACCACGTTATCCATGAGCAAACCGCCTTTAACGAAGTGGTCGTGCATCGCTGGATTACGCCCAGCATGATCGAAATCATTACTTCCATCAACGGCCGCTATATGAACACTCAACGTTCAGACGGATTAATCATTTCCACGCCCACCGGCTCAACCGCCTATTCTCTATCCGCTGGTGGACCAATTATTCATCCATCTATAAAAGCTTTGGTATTGGTGCCGTTGAATCCGCATACTTTATCCAACCGGCCAGTGGTGATTGATGAAGATTCAGAAATTGAAATCAGCTTTAGCCAGAGTAAACAAATAAACGCTTTGGTCACCTGCGATCATTTGGAAATTCCCGATGTCTTGATCAGTGATAAAATTCTAATTCAAAAACAAGCCAACCCAATCACTATTTTACATCCGGAAGGCCATGATTTTTTTAACACCCTCAGAGAAAAATTAAACTGGAGTCGAGGCAATCATATTTAGCTATGTTATACCTTTCGCACTTCAATTTTTTGCAAACTTCAAGTAGGCTCCGGGGCGTTCGGCAAAAGCTTTGTCGGCATGGATGCCGATATAGAGCCTACAGGGGTGTATTTACGGCGTCCTTTGTCGAATGCCCCGGCGCCGAATTTTGATCAACGATGAGTATAACGAATATAAACATTATCGACCTGGCGGTCGTTAAATCCTTGGATTTAGACTTGGATAAAGGCATGTCGGTGCTGACCGGGGAAACCGGCGCCGGCAAATCGATTTTGCTAACCGCTTTAGGCTTGGCTCTAGGCGACCGCGCCGACTCCGGTTATGTGCGTCCGGAAAGCAAACGGGCAGAAATCAATATTGAGTTCGATCTTCATGATGCGCCTTCGGCGAAACAATGGTTGCTGGATCATGAACTGGATGAAGATGATCTTTGTCTGGTTCGCCGACTCATTAATCAAGACGGACGCTCCAAAGCTTATATTAATAACCGCCCGGTGACACTGCAATTATTGCAGGCTTTAAGCCGATTGTTGGTGGAAATTCATGGTCAGCACGCCCATTTAACCTTGCTCAACAGCCAACAACAAATGCGCTTATTGGATCAATTCGCCAATAATCAAAACTTGTTGGGTCAACTGAATGAAGCGTACAAACAATGGCGTCAAAACGATCAAGAACTAACACAATTAATACAAACCCGGCAAAACCAAACTGAACGCGAAGAAATAATCCGTTATCAACTAGACGAACTCCAACAATTGGATTTGGACAATTTTAACTATGCCGAAATTGTCACCGAGCATCAAAAACTGGCCAATATGGAGCAAATTCTCAGTTCAGGTTATCAGCAACTGGATTTACTCTATGATAACGAACAACAATCAGTCAGCCAATTGTTGGGACAAAGCGCCAACGCGCTGATTGAACTCGCCCGCTTTTCACCGGATATGGATGAAATTGCGGAGCAATTATCCGATGCGCAAATCCGGGTCAGCGAAGCCGCACAACAATTAAGACGCTTCCTGGAATCGCAGGAAGCTGACCCGCAACGCATGGAGTGGCTGGACAATCAAATCAGCCTCATTCATGATCTAAGCCGAAAACACGCCGCCGAACCGGAAAATCTCCCTGAAACCGCCCGGCTGCTTGCCGATGAGCTGGACAATATCAGCCACAGCGGCGAACGCATTGAGTTTTTAACGCAACAATGCCATCAACAGCATCTGCATTATAGCGAAATCGCCGAGCAACTTAGCGAAAAACGACGCCAAGCAGCCGACAAAATGGCGCAACGAATATCCGATATGATTAAGGAACTGGGCATGCCGCAAGGCGAATTTAAAGTGGAATTACAGACTAAAACCCCGGAAACGCCCCTGCTTAACGGTCTGGACAGCGTTGAGTTTTTAGTTAGCGCCAACCCCGGACTACCGCCCAAAGCTTTAGCAAAGGTCGCTTCCGGCGGCGAATTATCGCGCATCAGCCTGGCGATTCAAGTGACTACAAGCACCGACAAAACCACCCCGACTATGATTTTCGATGAAGTTGATTCGGGCATCGGCGGCGGCATTGCCGAAATTGTCGGTCGCAAAATGCGCAGCTTGAGCGAAAACCGCCAAGTCATGTGCGTAACCCATTTACCGCAAGTAGCCGCGCAAGCGCATCAACATTTATTCGTTTCCAAAAACAATGACAGCGATGTGACTGCATCAACGGTTAAACGACTGTCCGATAAGGAACGAATCGAAGAAGTCGCCCGCATGCTAGGCGGCGTTAATATGACCGAAAACACCTTGGCTCATGCGGCGGAAATGCTTGGCGTATAAAATCACTATTGCAAGCCGGTGTATGCGATTCACGGGTATAAGCTATCACGATTAACGGATAAATCAGAGCCGAATTATGAGCTGTGATGAATATAGAGTCGTTTTTGTCTAAATAAGAACCCCGCCACCGGAAAAAACAATAGAAAAAGCGGCGGCTCTGCAACGGTGGCCGAATTAACAACCGAATCAATCCAATCTATATAAGGGTTCAGTAAAATCCCTCCGAACAAATCACCGAAAGCGCCCGGTGTCCAACCCAAAGTTCCCGGCAAGCTAATGCTGAAAGTATTTATCCCAGCTAAAAGATACTGATCCGCCACGGTATCATAAAAAAATGAAGGGCCGCCGGAATCCCCTCCGCCGATAATAGTTTCCACAGTTTCATCCAGCCAAGCGCTACAGATGCCGAATAAACTACAAAACGAATCAACATCCGCTCCGAAAAAATCATCGTGGCCGTCAAAATCGGCATACCAGACTTCATCACTCAAGCCTCCTTCGTCATCAGGGTCCGCCAAATCAACAATATTGCCGCCGGTTAATTTTTCAGTCCAGCTCGGGTTTCCAATCGGGTCGCCTAAAAAATCATTATAATAACCCCAAAAACCGTCGCCGCGGGTCCCATACCCAACTAGGGAGAAAATATCGCCATCGCCAACGGCTGTTGCGGTATTTTCAATCGCCGGTTGATAGAAATCATAAATCTCTACGTCACCTGGAACATCCCTCGTCAAAGTAATAACGGCCAAATCATCATTAACACATCCAGCCGAACCATCCGGACAGATGTTGAAGCCTTCATAGTCATGGTGAATATCAACCGTTTCAGCTTCAATAATTTCGCTAAAATCGCCATCACTATTGAATACGGCTGTGACCGAATTATCCGCTGCCGATAAATCTATTTCCTGCCCGCTATCTGTCGGATCAAGGCAATGTCCGGCGGTCACGATATGCCTGCTGGAGACAGCTGAACCGGTACAGATAAACACCTTGCCGTCATATTGAATCTCAATGCTTACCACACCGGTAAAACGAGAAGCAGAACTATTGATGTCTGTTCTTCCGGCAATAACTTGAGCTGGCGCGCGGGAATTATCGCCATTGCCGCCGGAAATTAACCGCATCGGTCGCCAGTTGTTTTCAACCAGCAATGAAGCTTGTAATTGAAAAGATAAGATGAATAAGAAATAGCCAATACCTTTGATTGAACTCATGCATAGTTCCTTAATTTTCATTTCAGGCACTTAGGACTGAGAATTTTATATAAACAACAATATAATTAACTGCGCGCAAATAATCCTCAAAATCATCACCATAGGATAAACAGTCGCATAAGCGATTGAAACTGCGGATGATGAACTAAAACTATTGGCGAAAGCCAGGGCCGGTGGATCAGTCATGCTGCCGGCCAACAATCCGCAGACTGACAAATAATTGATTTTATAAATCCCTTTGGCGACAAAAGCGACAATCAATAGAGGCGCTAAAGTAATAATGACCGCACAGGCCATCCAGTACAGCCCGTCGCCATTGACTAAGGTATTAATGAATTGATCTCCGGAATGTAGGCCGACACAAGCCAAGAACAGCACAATACCAATGTCTTTTATAATGATATTAGAGCTTTTCGGTAAATGCCAGGTCATAGCACCCCAATTCCCGATATGGCTGAGTATTATGGCTACGATTAAGGGTCCGCCCGCCAAACCTAATTTTATTGCCGAAGGGATTCCCGGCAGGAAAAAAGGCCAACTGCCTAGCACCACGCCTAAGGTAATGCCGATAAAAATCGGGACAATTTGAGGATGGTTGAGTTTTTCCAATGAATTTCCCAACACCTTCTCAATTTGGGTTAATGCTTCCTGACTGCCGACCACATGCATTTCATCGCCGTAATGTATAGGTACCGAATTATTCGGCGTTAACTCGACTTCCGGTCGATGAATGCGGGGAATCGTCACCCCGTAATAAGTCCGCAGATCCCCGACTGTTTTATCGATTGCCTCTTTATTGGTCACCAAAAACCGCTTACTAAACAGGTTTTCGGAGATATCTTTTAAATTGAATTCCGAAACCGACCCGACCAAAATTTTCATTTCTTCCAGTTTGCTTTTTTCGCCCACCAAACGGATGCTGTCTCCGGTATAAAATATCGTTTCGTTGGTCACCACGCGCACCGTGCCTTCTTGTAAAATACGCGTCACCACGATATCCATCTGATCAAAGAAAGGAATCTTCTCTACCGTCAAACCGTTCAGGTTGGGATTTTCTATTTTTAAATCCATCCAGATCGGACGTTGAGCATTTTCCTGTTGTATTTGTTGGAACAAACGAGCTTGGTTTTCCACATTCACTTTGAAATAAAATTTAATTAATAACATGGTGAGTATGATGCCGATAATGCCGAACGGATAAGCCACCGCATAACCTAAGCCGGGATATTTCAGGGTCTCACTGTCAATTTCCGCCATACCGCCTAAAATTTCCTGGGCAGCAGCTAATGATGGCGTATTAGTGGTCGCTCCGGAAAACAATCCCACTGCAACCGGAATTTCTATGCCGCCGACAATACTGATAACAACCGCCAATACAGCGCCTAAAATCACGATTGAGGCGGCCAATATATTCAAACGTATGCCGTTTTGCAGAAATGAGTTCACAAAACCCGGCCCGACCTGTAGGCCAATCGCGTACACAAATAAAATCAAACCGAATTCACGCATAAAATGCATGATATGGCCGTCTATCGAAATCCCGAAATGGCCGAAAGCCAAACCGGAAAACAACACTCCGGCTATCCCCAACCTGACTGTAAAAACCGGTATTTCACCTAACCCCAAACCGATAGCAATAACCAAACTCAATACCAGTAATGTATGGGCGACCGATTCGCCGGTCAATAATTCTATAATCCAATCCATTTAAAATTCACAAAAATAAAAAAAAATAAACCTAACACCCGACTTTTTATAAGAAAGTATTCAACTCAACTTTCTTTGGCAAGCCATTGCGTTAAGGTAGCTACAATTTCATCGACATCCAAAGGTTTTCCTAAATGATCATTCATCCCCGCCGCCAGCGCTTTTTCGATATCGCTACGCATTACATTGGCGGTCATTGCAATAATCGGCAAATCAGCAAATGTTGCTTGCTTGCGGATTTCCCGGGTTGCCGTATAGCCATCCATTAACGGCATTTGCACATCCATCAGCACCGCATCCACTTGTAGGGATTTTAAACTTTCTAAAGCGGCTAATCCATTTTCCGCCATCGAAACTTTAATTCCAAAGCTTTCCAGCAGTTCCTTCGCCAATTCTTGATTGATTTCATTATCTTCCACCACCAGAACATGAACGCCTTTCAATTGATACTGTAACTGTGAAGCATCATGTGTAACCGCATCCAAATCGGTTTCATCGCCGATGCCGAATTCAGCGGTAAAATGAAAATCAGAGCCTTTTCCTTCCAAGGTATCGACCCAAATCCGCCCCTCCATCATTTCAGTCAATTTTTTACAAATCGACAAACCCAAACCGGAGCCGCCGAAATTTCGACTGATTGAACTATCGGTTTGATAAAACGGTTGAAATAAGCTTTTAAGTTTTTCCTCAGCAATGCCGCAACCGGTATCGCTGACGGTAAAGTGCAAACAAACGTTTTGCCGCTCTTGTCGCTCAACCATCACGGAAACGCTGATTTGTCCTTTTTCGGTAAACTTAACCGCATTATTGCCCAAATTAACCAAAACCTGGCTTAACCTTAATGAATCCCCTTGCAATACCGTCGGCACATCGGCGGCAATATTAATCGACAAATAAAGCCCTTTTTCAGACGCTTTCAAGCCTAATAAATTGGAGAAGTTGTCCACTACCGCCTGCAAACTGAAAGGCGCAACTTCCAACTCCAATTTACCCGCTTCAATTTTAGAAAAATCCAGAATATCATTGATAATGCCGAGCAATAATTTCGCCGAATAATGCACTTTGTTGACAAAGTTGTGTTCGCGCGCCTGCAAATGTCCGTCTAATGCCAGCTTAGACATCCCGATAATGGCGTTCATCGGGGTGCGTATCTCATGACTCATATTGGCTAAAAACTCCGATTTTGCCTGATTCGCCGCTTCCGCCAGGCGACGACTTTCAATCAATCGATTCTCCGCTGATTTTCGCTCGGTAATATCTCTGATGCTAATGCTTAAAAACGCCTCGTCTTCTATATCAAACTGGCCTAAAGAAAATTCCAGCGGAATAATTTGGCCATTTTCATGAACGCCAACCGTTTCGATTTTTCCAAAACCGGAGGAAGAGCTAGCAGACGGTTGTTCGTCGTCCTGTAACTCCATTCCCCACAAATCTTCATAAATGACTTTATTAAGATTATGCCCCAGCATTTCATTCGCAGCATAACCGAATATTACTTCCGCCGCCCTATTCCACAAAACAACATTAGACAAGGCATTGATAACTACAACGCCTTCCTGCGAAACTTCAATAATCGCGCGAGATTTAATTTCGGTGGATTGCAAAGCTTTTGTGCGCTCCTCGACTCTGTTTTCCAATTCCTTGCGCGCTCGACGCATAGCTTTGGTCGCCCGTTCGCCGAGAACCAACATTAATGACAATGCAATAACGGTTAATAACACAGTAACCAGAGTGATCGTAACCAGTGATAAACGTAAACTGTAATATCCAGCAAGCGCTTCTTCGACATCAATTTCAATAACAATGCCTAGTTCCAAAGAATAATCCCAAAAGCCGCTACCCAGTACTCTTACGCCGCGATAATCTCGATAACCGTCAAAATACCCCACTATTGGACTATGTTCATAAATATTCAAAATATTTTTTTTCTGTCTTAATTGGGCTTCACCGCTATATTGTTTAAGCGTTTCAACCATTCGGGTAAACGCTTGTTTCTCAATAGGTAATTCCGCTTTATGCCCCAATAACAAATTTCCGCCCGGATCTTTTAAATCAAGTCGCCCCGCCTCCAGCCCCCCCTTTTCAAGTAAACCGATTTTATACAAATCATCCCGAAAACGGCTTTCAGAGATCAATTTCCCATCAGCATTGAGCAAATAACTTTCGCCACTGACGCCGATGCGCTGTCCGGTTTTCATAAT